>JAGWVE010000051.1 GCA_018971025.1 Bacteroidota bacterium
CACCAATCGTCATTATCCACCCCTAACACATAGCTTGCGCCAAGCTTATGGGCAAGGATTGCAAGTAGTCCAGTGCCCGTTCCAAAGTCAAAAACCGTTTTGTTGGTAAAGTCTATACCCCGCATAAGTTGCATCACCGAATAGGTAGTTCCGTGGTGGCCAGTTCCAAAACTCATTTTAGGCGTAATGATAATATCATGCTCCACCTGACCATTAAAGGGCGCATGGAAATTGGCACGAACTCCAACAAAATCATCCACCAACACGGGTTCAAAATTGGATTCCCAAAGCGCGTTCCAGTTTTGCTTATCGATGGCTGCACTGGTATAAACTGCGCTATAACGGCTTACCAAGTCATCTAAGCCACTAGTTACCTCAACATTAAACTTAGCCGAATCTATATAGCTAAAAAGGCCGGTTTCGGTTTCTTCAAAGCCATCAAAACCCAAATCCGCTAGTTCGGCAATCATCATATCCTTAACGGCTTCATCAGCAACTTCTATAGAAACCTGAATGGTAGTACTCATGTTATATTCTTATTTATGAGGACCTTATAAAACAAAAAGGCCCGTTTTTAAAACGGGCCTTTGAATCTATTATTGTACATACCAACAGCTTATTCAGCTCCTGGTCTTGGTATTAAGGCCTTGTGGCTTAACTTAAATTTACCCGTTTTAGGATCTAAGCCAACCAACTTAACTTTCACCATGTCACCTTCTTTAAAGATGCCATCCATGGTTTCTAGGCGCGACCAGCTAATTTCAGAGATATGTAATAAACCTTGTTTGCCAGGCATGAATTCGACAAATGCGCCAAATTCTTTAATGCCTTTTACAGGACCTTCATACACATCACCTACTTCAGGAACAGCAGTGATACCTTTTACCCATGCTAATGCTTTTTCTAGACCTGCTTTTTCAGAACAGAAAATGCTTACATGACCGGTGTTACCAACTTCTTCAATATTGATAGTTGTACCTGTTTCACGCTGAATTTCTTGAATCACTTTACCACCTGGTCCGATTACAGCACCGATAAATTCTTTATCGATTACTAGTTTAACCATACGAGGCGCATGAGGTTTCACTTCTGGTCTGTGCGCTGGAATACATTCGTACATCGCATCTAAAATATGTAAACGACCCGTACGCGCTTGAGCCAAAGCTTCACGCATAATGTCCATACTTAAACCATCTACTTTAATATCCATTTGCACGCCACAAATACCATCACGGGTACCAGTAACTTTAAAGTCCATATCTCCTAAATGATCTTCATCACCTAAGATATCTGTTAAGATTGCGTATTTACCATCTTCTCTAGAAATTAAACCCATTGCAACACCACTTACGTGCTTAGGAACAGGAACACCTGCATCCATAAGTGCCAATGAACCCGCACAAACAGTTGCCATAGAAGACGAACCGTTACTTTCTAAAATATCACTCACTACACGAACTGTGTATGCGTAATCTTCTTTAGGCATCATTTGCTTTAAAGAACGCATAGCAAGGTTACCATGTCCTACTTCTCTACGTCCAACACCACGCATCATTTTAACTTCACCTGTACTAAATGGAGGGAAATTATAGTGTAAAATAAATGGTGTGTATTCAGATTTTGCAGCACTCTCTTGTAACAACTCATCTAGCTTGGTACCAAATGTTACAGTTGTTAAAGATTGTGTTTCACCTCTTGTAAATAAGGCAGAACCGTGTGGTGTAGGAAGTGGTTCTACTTCCATTGCAAGTGGACGTACTTGATCTAGTGCACGACCGTCTAAACGGATACGCTCATCTACCATCATGTTACGTACAACTTCCCACTTCAGGTCTTCGTAATATTTTTTAGCTAATTTTTTATCTAAGTCAGTAACGTCTTCGCCAAGGCTAGCAATTAATTCATCCTTTAATGCGTTGAAAGCATCGCTACGCTCATTTTTAGAAGAACCTTTACGTGAAATTTCATATACACGCTTAGCAGCAAAAGCATTTACTTTAGCTTGAATTTCTTCTGATTGAGGCGGCTTCTTGTAATCTCTTACAGTTGTAACACCTTTTTTAGCTCTTAATTCAGATTGCGCTTTAATTTGAATGCGGATTGCATCGTGCGCAATTTCTAAGGCTTTAATTAAATCTGCTTCAGAACATTCTTTTGCTTCACCTTCCACCATCATTAGGTTTTTTTCGGTAGCAGCAATGATGAATTCTAAATCTGATTGCGCCAATTCTGAACGTGTAGGGTTTACTAAAAACTGTCCGTTAACACGTGCAATACGCACTTCAGAAATAATTTCTTTTACTGGAATATCTGATACTGCAAGTGCAGCAGATGCAGCTAAACAAGCAAGTGAATCTGGTAATACTTCAGCATCACTAGAAATTAAACTTACAAGTACTTGTACATCGCACAAATAATCTTCAGGGAATAATGGTCTTAAAGCACGGTCAATTAACCTGCTCGTTAATATTTCATAATCATTTAAACGCGCTTCACGCTTAAAAAACGAACCAGGAATACGGCCTGCAGAAGCAAACTTTTCTTGGTAGTCTACGCTTAATGGAAAAAAATCTTGTCCTTCTTTTGGATCTTTATTGGCAACTACGGTTGCTAATAAAACGCAATTACCTTGACGAACGGTAACCGCACCATCTGCTTGACGTGCAAGCTTGCCAGTTTCGATAGAAACTTGACGTCCGCCGCCAAGATCAAAACTTACACTTATTGGTTGTGATAACATAAAATTGTGTTGATTGGGTAATGAATGAATCAAAAAAATAGGTACCAATAGAAATAACTATTCCCAACCGTTTTAATAAGCAGTTGGGAATAGCAGTATCATTCGTAAAGAAAAATTACTTTCTTAAACCTAGTTTTTCAATTAGAGCACGATAGCCCTGTAGGTTATGCTTTTGCATATAAGCCAATAAGCGCTTACGTTGACCAACCATCATCATCAAACCACGTTGTGTAGAATGATCTTGTTTGTTAGCTTGTAAATGCTTAGAAATATGGGAAATACGTTCAGTAAGTATTGCTACTTGACCTTCGATAGAACCCGTGTTAGTGGCTTTCCCACCATACTCAGCAAAAATGCTTGCTGTTTTTTCTTTTGTTAAATGCGACATTTCAAAATGTTTAAATAAGACTCCGTAATTGTTTTCTTCTATTTTTTATCGGCTGCAAAGGTAGGTATTATAATGTAAAAAGGATAAATTTGGGCATCTTTTTACGTCATTTCCCCATAAATATATGTTTGGAGTCACAATTTTAGGCAATAATTCGGCACTTCCGGCCTATGATAGGCATCCAACAGCCCAGGTTGTAAGCATTCAGGATCAATCGATTCTAATAGATTGCGGGGAGGCTACCCAAATACAAATGAGCCGTTACAAGGTAAAAAGGAGCAAAATCAACCATATTTTCATTTCCCACCTCCATGGCGACCATTATTTTGGCCTCATTGGCTTAATTACCAGCATGGGTTTACTGGGTCGAACCACCGAATTAAGCATTTTTAGCCCTCCGGGCCTCAAAGAAATTATTGACCTGCAATTAGCGGTAGCCGGATCAAGCATACCCTACCCTTTGCATTTTCACACCATTACGGGCGCAGGTTTACTTGTTGAAACGCCAAAATTTAAAGTAAGCTGCTTTCCTACCCAGCACAGAATACCTTGTTATGGTTTTACCATTTCAGAAAACAAAGCGCCCCGAAAAATTAATAAAGAAAAAGTGATTGCTGCAGAGGTACCCTTTAGTTTTTACGACGAATTAAAAAAAGGAAGCAATTACCAAACAAAAAATGGAACAGTTTTGCTAAATGAAAATTTAACGGTCCCTGCAAGCCCTAATAAAAAATACACCTACACCGCCGATACTATTTTTGACATGAACTTGGTAGCGCATGCCATAGACGCCAATTTACTATACCACGAAGCCACTTATTTACAAGATCAATCACAAAAAGCTGCAGAACGTTTTCATGCCACCACCACGCAGGCTGCAACCATTGCCAAAGAAGCGGGCGTAAAACGCTTACTGATTGGACATTTTAGTAGTAAATATGAAAGTATTGAAACCCATGTACAAGAGGCACGCACAGTGTTTGCTAACACAGACCTAGCCCTTGAGGGCGTTACTTTTTTAGTACAATAAAATCAGGATTAATCTAAAATCTCAACGTCTTTTGGATACTTTGCTTTGTTGAAAACAAAGAGCGCGTTGTCTAATGCTTTATTAGAAACCAAATTGCTAAAGCTTACTTGTAATGTATTGTTGCTTTTATCTAAAATAACCGCTTTGGTAATCATTGATTTTGCATTGTCTACAAATACACTCACTTTAGAAAAGTTTTTGCGTGGATCTATAGGCTTCATTTCAATTTCACTTTGTCCTGCTTTGTTGCCAATTAATTTGCAAACAAAATCTTTTGCATAGTCGCCAGATAAAATCTTTTGAGGACTTAAAGTTTGGCCGCTCTCTTCGAGGCTAGTAACTGTAATCGTTTTAGCGCCATCAAAATTGTAGGTTTTAACGCCATCGCAAATTACTTGCATTTTACCTTGTGCTAAAACATACTTAGCGCCTTTGATAGAAATAACACCTGATTTAACACCGTTGTTTTTTCCTTTACTAGACACAGAATTAATAGAAAAATTAGCAGTGATGGTGGTAAAGCTTTTTACTTTAGCACTTACCATATCCAAAATCTTTTTGGCATTTGGATCATTTTGGGCGTTTGCACTAAAAGCAAAAAGAACAACTATAAAAAGAGAAAATAACTTTTTCATTGAATTTGATTTGGTTGACCTTAACGGCGGCAAAGATAGGTTTTAGAGTGTTTCTAAAAACATCTCTAGTTCCGTATCCGTTTTAAAACGAACCTCCCTAGCCTTGCTTCCTTGGTTAGGGCCTACAATACCCGCCGCCTCCAATTGATCCATTAAACGGCCCGCTCTGTTGTAACCAAGTTTCATTCGGCGCTGAATAAGTGAGGTAGAACCCATTTGGCTTTGTACAATTAAACGCGCAGCATCTTCAAATAATGGATCTCTATCACCGGAGTCAAAATCACGACCTTCCATATCCTTTTCATCTACGTATTCTGGTAGTAAAAACGCTTGTGGATAGCCTTTTTGATCACCAATAAATTCACAAACCGCTTCTACTTCTGGGGTATCTACAAACGCACATTGTAAACGGGTAATCTCTCCATTATAAGAAACAAGCATATCTCCTTTTCCAATTAATTGCTCGGCACCACCGGCATCTAAAATGGTACGGCTATCAATTTTACTGGATACTTTAAACGCAATACGCGCAGGGAAATTGGCCTTAATGGTTCCGGTAATGATATTTACGGATGGGCGTTGTGTGGCAATTATTAGGTGAATACCCACCGCTCTGGCAAGCTGAGCGAGCCTCGCAATTGGCATTTCAACCTCTTTTCCCGCCGTCATAATTAAATCGGCAAACTCATCTACCACTAGTACAATAAATGGAAGGTATTGATGTCCTTTTTCTGGATTTAATTTTCTGGCTGTAAACTTCTCATTGTATTCTTTAATATTTCTACAACCCGCTTCTTTTAATAAATCGTAACGGTTGTCCATTTCAATACAAAGCGCATTGAGGGTATTGATTACTTTTTTAGTATCTGTAATGATGGCATCATCTTCGCCAGGAAGTTTTGCTAAAAAGTGTTTTTCAATAACACGGTATAAACTCAACTCTACTTTTTTAGGATCCACTAAAACAAACTTAAGTTGCGATGGATGTTTTTTATAGAGTAACGATACGAGTATCGCATTTAAGCCCACCGATTTACCCTGACCGGTAGCGCCCGCCATCAAAAGGTGTGGCATGCTCGCAAGGTCTACAATGAAATTTTCGTTATCAATTTTTTTACCAATCGCAATCGGTAATGAATAATCGGAAGTTCTAAATTTATCACTCGCTAAAAGTGTTTTCATACTCACCACCGACTTTCTAATATTAGGTACTTCTATACCAATGGTTCCTTTACCCGGTATTGGGGCAATGATACGAATACCAAGTGCCGCAAGGCTTAGCGCGATATCGTCTTCGAGGTTTTTAATTCTACTGATACGAACACCCGGCGCAGGAACAATTTCATAGAGTGTTACCGTAGGACCCACCGTTGCCTGAATTTTTTGAATGGCAATGTCGTAGTTTTTTAAGGTAGCAATGATCTGATTTTTGTGCGTTTCCAACTCCTCGGGATCATGCACAATTTTTTCACTACCATGTGTTTCTAGTAAATTAATACTTGGATACTTATAGCTTTTTAAATCGAGTGTGGTATCGTATTTGGTATTGAGTTTACCAATACTTGCTGCAGGGACTGCTTCTTCTATGGGCGTTTCATTAATTTCTAAAGACAAATCTTCGTTGTCATCCTCTTCAATTTCTTCTTCTTCGAGTGTTTCGTCTATATCAAGCGGATCTTCACCACTCATATGCGGCGCTAATGCATCTGGCATAATTTCTTCGGGGGCATCAGGCATAATAATTGATACTGCCTTCCCTTCCGATTTTAATTTATTGCCACTAGGAATCACCGGCACTACTGCCGTTTTTTTTTCCTCCGCTTCTTCGTTATCAAGCTCATCTTCTGCTAAGGGTGCATTAGGATCCGGCACCAGTGCTCCTGCTTCGTCCCACGCTTGTACAACAGGTTTTTCATCATCTAGGGTAAATGGAACCCCTAGATCTGAAGTATCGTTTTTATGGGACTTGAAATTAAAATTAGGCGCCTTAAATACTGGATTAAAACGCCAGATAAAATAACTAAAGGCTGCTAAAAATAAAATAGCACCTGTACCAAAGCTACCTGTCCATTTTTGTAAGAAGGATGTAAACAACTCTCCTACTGCTCCACCCCAAGAAAAAGAACTTGCAGATGCTACAAATGCAAAAGCGGTACTTAATACAATGAGTCCTACAAGCACATAACGTGCGTTGCGCCAAAGACTAAATATTTTTTTGCCAAAAATTAAATTAACACCCAGCACAAAAAAGAAAGTGCAAAATAAATAAGAGGCAAGTCCAAAACCTTTGTAAAATAAGGAGTGTGCTACATAAGCACCAAGTACACCTAACAAATTACTTACACGTAAATCGTTTTCTGCAAATATTTTAATACCAAACTGGTGAACTTTATCTTGGTCTTCTTGCCAAGTAAACAAATAAGAAGTAAAGGCAACAAATAAGAACGCTGCAAACAGTAAGGTTACTGCACCCATTATTTTAGTAGTACGTTCGTCTTTTACAACTTCCGTAACAGTTACTTCGGTTTCCTTATCTGGCGTTAACTGCTCAGGGTCTGGAGGAGTGGTTGCTTTCTTTCTTAAACTATTTGCCATGGAAACAAATATAAGTTAAGGCACGCGGTCTGTAACAGGTTACGGGCTGATGTGCAAAAATGCTAAACAGCCTTGGAGTTTTCCACGCTTGGCAGTTGAGAGAGTCCGAGAAGTACCCAGGCTACGATCCAAAGTAGGCCACCCATCGGTGTTATAATGCCTACCCAAGGCAATCCTTCGATGCCTAAAAAAGGCTTTGCTGTAATAAAATACAAGGAACCTGAAAACAAGACTATTCCATCGATAAAAAATAACCCAGCTCTACTTAGTAACTTTTGCTGTTTAAATGTTGCTGCTCTATTGAATAAAACACCTGTTATCAATAACGCAACCACATGATACATTTGATAACGCACCGCTGTCTCATACGTAGTGAGGGCCACTGGAGATAACACAGCTTTTAAAGCATGTGCCCCAAATGCACCAAGGGCTACAGTTAGGGCACCCAAAAAAGAAGCAATAGCAATAAAATATTTAGATAGCATAATTTATAATTTAGCAAGTGCTTTTTTAAAACTATCGGCAGTAATGGTATCTTCTTGCAAATGAATTTGTGCTGCACTGTAAAAAGGAAGTCTAGCCTCTCTTTGCTTTTCTAAAAAAGCAATTAACTCCGCATCTGATAATTTAGCAATTAATGGTCGGTGTGCTTTTTCAGGCGCAAGCCTTGCCGCAATAACAGACAGTGGTTCATCCAGCCAAATGGTAACGCCCTGCTTATTCATCCAGGCCATATTATCAAAAAAACAAGGGGTGCCTCCGCCGGTAGCAAGCACATAGGTCTTTTTTTGTTCAAACCATTTCAATACCGCCGACTCTACCTTTCTAAAATATTCTTCCCCATCTTCAGCAAATAATTCGGCAATGGTTTTTTCTTCTTTTACTTCAATTAAATAATCTAAATCGTATCCGCCAGTCTTATATTTTTTTGCCAACTGCTTTGTCCAGTAGCTTTTTCCTGATCCCATCAACCCTAATAAAAAAATTTTCATGCTACACTATTTAAATGCATTAATCCCGGTAATATCCATGCCTGTAATGAGCAAATGTATGTCATGTGTGCCTTCGTAGGTAATCACGCTTTCTAAATTCATCAAATGACGCATCACACTATACTCGCCGGTAATACCCATGCCGCCTAATATTTGACGCGCTTCTCTTGCAACATTAGTGGCCATTTCACAAGCATTGCGCTTGGCCATACTTACTTGCTGCGGCGTTGCTTTACCAGCATCCATGAGTACCGATAAACGCCAAACGAGTAGTTGCGCTTTGGTAATTTCGGTAATCATTTCGGCAAGTTTCTTTTGTTGCAATTGAAACCCAGCAATAGGTTTATCAAATTGAAAACGTTCTTTGCTATACGTAAGCGCCGTGTGGTAACAATCCATGGCAGCGCCAAGTGCACCCCAGGCAATACCAAAACGTGCTTTGGTTAAACAACTAAGTGGACCTTTAAGTCCAGTAACACCTGGTAAAATATTGCTAACGGGCACGCGCACGTTGTCAAAAACCAGTTCTCCAGTGGCACTTGCACGCAAACTCCATTTCCCTTTTGTAGTGGGTGTTGTAAATCCTTCCATGCCGCGCTCAACAATCAAACCTACTATTTCATTTTTTTCATTGCGGGCCCACACCACAGCAATGTCTGCAAATGGCGCATTGCTAATCCACATTTTAGAACCATTTATAATAACATGGTCGCCATCTTGTTTAATATGGGTTAACATGCCAGCTGGATCACTCCCATGATCAGGCTCAGTAAGACCAAAACATCCCAGCATTTCACCTGACGCTAGCATAGGTAAATATTTTTGCTTTTGCGCTTCTGACCCATAGGCATAAATCGGAAACATCACCAGCGAGCCTTGTACACTAGCCGTACTGCGCACCGCACTATCCCCTCTCTCCAACTCTTGCATCATCAAGCCGTAACTCATATAATCGAGTCCGGCACCACCATAGGTGGCAGGTATTGTAGGCCCAAAGCAACCAATTGAGCCCAACTGCTTTACAATGTGTGTGGGAAATTCGGCACGCTCCGCATAGTCTTCTATAATGGGCGAAATTTCCTTTTTTACATATGCCCGCACTGTATCACGCACTAGTTTATGCTCGGGCGTAAGTAAATCATCTATCCCATAATAATCTGGAGCCACAAAATTATCTACACGCCTAGACATACACTTTTATTTAGCTTTAATTTCTTCTTCCACCTACAGCAGCCTTGTTTGACTGCTCAATTTCTTTATTCATTTCTTCGATATCTGTTTCTGATCTACCGGTTTTGTCGCCTAGTAAATGTTCTGCAAAATAATCTGCTTGACGCCAAAAGAAATATTCTGTCATATCGCCATAGCCATGTCTTTGACCTGGTAACAATACTAAATCAAAACGCTTGTTTGCTTTAATTAAAGCATTGGCCATACGAATGGTATTACTTGGGTGTACGTTGTTATCAACATCACCATGGGAAAGCATTAAATGACCTTTCAAGTTTTTAGCTAAATCCGGATTTTTTTCGATGTTGTATAAGAAGCTTGTATCGCCTTTATCACCAATTACTTCTTTAACGCCATGGTGCTGTTCACTCCACCAACGGTTGTAAACGCTATTATCATGATTACCCGCCGACGAAACCGCTACTTTAAAAAAGTCGGGGTATACCAGCATAGCAGCAGTACTCATAAATCCGCCACCCGAATGACCATGAATCCCTACTCTATTAATATCGATAAACTTAAAGCGGTCGGCAAGCTGTTCTACGGCTGCTTTTTTATCCGCTAAACCATAATCACGCAAATTGCCATAACCATAATTATGGTACCATTTGCTTCGTGCAGGGTGTCCCCCTCTATTACCAATAGTAACCACCACAAATCCCATTTGAGCAAGGCGGTCTATACGGTCCATACCCTTTGTAAACGCTTTGTTTACAGCCTCTGTTTGTGGACCCGGATATACATACTCAATTATGGGGTATTTTTTAGTAGAATCAAAATCAAAGGGCTTGTACATCACACCATATAAATCGGTAATGCCATCATCTGCTTTTACTTTAAAAGTTTCAGGGAACTTATAACCCGTTGCCATAAGTGATGACAAATCTGCCGTTTCAAGGTCCATTACTTTTCGGCCATCTGCCGCATAAAGTACGGATGCTGGCACCGAGTTTACACGTGAAAAATTATCAACAAAAAAACTATTGTTGTCATTCATGCGCATCGCATGGTCAAAATTACCTGGGTTTAATAATTTTAAACCGGTGCCGTCAAAGTTTACACGGTATGCATGCAGAAGATATGGATCTTCTCCAGCTTCTTTTCCATTTGCAGAAAAATATAAAACACGCTTGGCTTCATCGATACCTAAAATTTCTTCGCAATGATAAGCACCCGAGGTAATTTGATTTTTAAGTTTACCAGCTTCATCGTACAAATAAAAATGAGCCCAACCATCACGCTCGCTCCATTCAATATGTTCTTTACCCCCATTAACAAGCCCTACTCTTTTATTTTCTATATAGGTGTTAAAGGTTTCGCTGATAAGTGGATTTACCGCCGCAGTGGCAATATCAACGGTGCAAATATCTATACGCTTTTGATCACGACTGGTTCTAGTAAAATAAAATTTACTGTTATCGCCTAACCAAACAGATGCTCTAAAATCATCGTCTCTAGTATTAATTTTTCCAGGATCGGCCCATACGGCAACACCCTGGTCTTTAAATTTAGACACATTGAGCTCTTTACCAGAAGCAGTTGTCATATCAAACAAATACAAATGATCTACGGGCGCTTCTTTTTCGCCTGGCATCCAATATTTATAGGTTTCAAGTGTAGGTCTTGCACCACTTACACTATTAATCACCCACAAATCTTTTACCTTGGTATTGTCTACTTTTTTAACTACAAAATGCTTAGAATCTGGCGACCACATTACATAAGCACCCTTACGCTTCTTTTTATCTTTTTCTTTTTCTTCGTCTGTTTGACCCGTACCCGATAAATTATTGTCATTGAAATAACCAAAGTTTTCGATGCCATCTTTGGTTAATTGCTTTTCAACAATGGTAGAATCATTTTCATTAATCAAGGCTTTTTCGTAAGAAGCCTTATCCATCCAGTACAAATTATTACTGCGTCCAAAAACGACAACGTTACCATCTGGCGATACGTTGGCCCAACTTGGCTTGCGTTTTGGCTTCTTTAATTCAGGAAGCTCCACAAGCTCTGTGGTTTGCAAATTGTATTCGAAATAAAATACCTTTTTTTCTTTTACAGGTGGTGTCCCTTTTTTTGCTGCAGTATCTTTCTTTTCAATTTCTTGGGTACTTTTTACCTCAAACTGAATCCAATTTTCATCTCTTACAAAACGCATACTATCTATTAATAAGTGCTGCGCATCAAAAGGATCTTTTACAATGCGTGTAATTTTTGCAGCCAAATCGGCGTTATCAAAAAGTACTTTCTTTTCTGCTTTAACCGGATCTACGATGTACCACTTTTTGCCTTCAGTAGTTTCATACATATACCAAAAGCGCTCCGATTTTTTAAGAAAATGCGGATCCACCGAAGTAGAAAAAATTAGTTTATCTACTTTTTTTGGCGAGAAACGTGCAGCGAGTGCATAGTTTGCTTTGGTGACAGGAACCTGCTGTGCGGTAGCTGAACTAATCGTGATCACTACTGCCATTAAAAAGCATACAATGGATGTACAATACTTCATAGAATTGATTTTATAGAGGAGATGAAAATAAGCATTCTGCTAAAATTTTGGCCATTCTGTTACACATTTATATATAAAAATGACAACCGGATGAACCTTTGTACACAAGGGGCGTTAACTTTATAATATGTACCAGTATTCTACCGCTTATAGTGCGACTCAATCTTTTGCTGCTAGCATGGACGCAAATGATCCGCTTGCACATTTTAAATCACAGTTTCATTTCCCAAAACATGGCGACCATGATGTCATTTATTTTTGTGGAAACTCACTTGGACTTCAGCCTAAAAACGTGGCTGCTGCCATAGATACCGAACTTGCCAGCTGGAGAGACTTAGCCATTGGCGGTTATTTTGGAGGTGCCAACCCTTGGCTTCATTATCAAGAATACACGAGGGCAACCCTAGGTACAATGATGGGCGCCAAAGAACATGAAATAACTGTCATGAACGCCCTTACAGTAAACCTGCATCTTTTAATGCTTAGCTTTTATAAGCCTACGCCTTCCCGTTTTAAAATTATAATGGAGGCTGGGGCTTTCCCTTCCGACCAGTACGCCGTAGAAACATTGGTTAAACATTTTAACCTTGATCCAGCAACAGCCATCATAGAAATTAAACCAGAAGCGGGTAAAAAAACAATAGATAATAGCGCTATTACACAAGCTATTTATGAGGCAGGAGATTCTCTTGCTATGGTACTTTTTGGAGGTATTAATTATTATACCGGGCAACTTTTTGATATCAAATCTATTACCGAAGCTACTCATCATGTGGGGGCCATAGCGGCATTTGATTTGGCACACGTTGCAGGCAATGTACCCATGGAGTTACATGGATGGAATGTAGATTTTGCAGTATGGTGTTCTTATAAATATTTAAACGCCGGACCGGGCGCAGTGGGTGGTGTATTTGTACATGAAAAACATGCTACCAATATTCATACGCCAAGGCTTGGAGGATGGTGGGGAAATGATGAAGCGACCCGCTTTAAAATGGAAAAAGGCTTTGTTGCAAAACCTACTGCATCGGGTTGGAATATGAGTACCGCACAGGTATTTAATACGGTTTGTTTAAAAGCATCTTTATCCATGTTTGAAGAAGCTGGCATACAAAATTTGCGTCAAAAAAGCATCGCCCTTACTGGTTACTTAGCATACTTACTAGAACAACTAAACGCGCTTTCATTTACCCTTATTACACCAGCAGATCCAAACCAAAGAGGCGCACAATTATGCTTATATTTTGAAGAAAAAGGAAAAGAAATTTTTCAAAAAATGAAGGAGCATGGCATCGTAGTTGACTACCGTGAACCGGGTGTTATTCGAGTAGCACCAGCACCACTTTATTGTAGTTTTGAAGACGTTTATAGGTTCTACGAAATTTTAAAAACATTTTAATTACGGCACCATGCACCCTACTTATTTAGCACTCGGCGACTCCTATACCATTGGAGAATCGGTACCCTTACATGAAGGTTTCCCGTACCAATTGGTGCAAAAATTAAGGTCCAAATATCCAGGTTTTATGGCGCCAGAAATAGTGGCAAAAACAGGTTGGACTACCAACGAATTAGCTACCCATTTGATACACACCGTGCTCCAAAAACAGTATGATTTTGTCACACTTTTAATTGGGGTCAACAACCAATACCGGAATTTATCTATCA
>JAGWVE010000052.1 GCA_018971025.1 Bacteroidota bacterium
GTACGGTATGCTAAAGATTTATAAGGGTTTAAACGGATTGATTTTTCTACGGCGATCATACCGCTTTTGTATCTACCTAATTTAAATAAAGGGAAGGTTTGAATTTTTTGGTATTCTCTAAATGAGATTTTCTTTTTAAGTAAAAAGTAGCCTTCATTGTTTTTGTAGGCTTGTACAAATATTGACTTGTACTCATCTGCAGATTGATCCTTAAATAAATCTGCCATGTAGTAACTTAACGAATCTATATGCTCTCTAAATAAATAACCGTTGTTAACGTGTAATGGCTCTACTCTAAAATCCATGTAAATATCAAACTGTGGAACGCTGGTACTTAACATTTGACCATCTTCGGAGTAAATGGTACCGCGCTCAGAATCAATGTCTGCAATGTGCTGGTGAAGACTATCACTCATGCTTCTCCAAAATTTGCCTTGCACTTGTTGGATATAAAAACCTTTACCAATAATGGCTGCAGATACAATCACAACAAATAGGAAGCTTAAATAAACTCTCCATAATATGTCTTTTTTGATATCCATTGCGGCGCGCTTATTTTTTTGTTGGTTCTTGAGATTTTTCTACTTGTAATCTTTGTGGTAATTCTTTGGCAACTTTTAAACCTAAAGGCTCAGTGGCTTTAATCACTTGGTTCTCTTCACTCTTAAACATCACTTCGCCCTTTAAAGTCTTGTATTCGAACTGTAACTCTTTTAATTCTTTGGTTGTCGTATTCATACTTCTAATAGCGCGGTCGGCCATATGACCATTTGCGATATAGAGTACGGCCAATAAAGAAATAAATAAAAAGAAAGGAATGTTGCTTGCGATCCACTGATAGTTTAATAATCCTTTCAGCGGATTTTTATTGCTACTAGAATTATTTACTGGTTGTTCGCTCACGGCTTTCTTTTAAATTTTTTCTGCGATTCTTAATTTGGCACTTCTACTTCTTGGGTTGTTTTTTAACTCTTCTTCGTTTGCGGTAATTGGCTTTTTTGTAATCACTGTAAACACGTCTTCTTTGTTATCAGGCAAAAAAGGGTGACTAGGTGTTTCTACAAAACTCCCTTGACGGAAAAAGTTTTTTACCATCCTGTCTTCAATAGAGTGAAAAGTGATGATAGCCACACGGCCACCGGGGTTGAGCACGTCAGGGACCTGACTGAGCATTGATTCCAATGCACCCATTTCGTTGTTCACTTCCATTCGTAAGGCCTGGAAAACTTGAGCCAAATACTTATTGGGATTTCCCTTTACCACAGGAGCAATGAGCGATTTAAATTGTTCGATGGTGGTAACCGATACGTGTGCACGTGCAGTAACAATATGTGCTGCCAGTGTTTTTGAATTGGTTACTTCTCCATACTGCTCAAATATTTTATGCAATTGAGCAGCTGTATAATTTCGAACAACGTCTTCGGCTGATAAAGCTTGTCGTTGATCCATACGCATATCTAGCGGACCAGAAAAGCGAATAGAAAATCCACGATCACCTTTATCGAATTGATGACTACTTACGCCTAAATCGGCTAAGATGCCATCAACACCTGTTACTTTGTGTAAACGCAAAAAGCGTTGGAGGTTACTAAAGTTTTCTGGAATGAAAACAACGCGCGCGTCATCCATAACGTTGCGTTTTGCATCGGCGTCCTGATCAAATGCAAATAATTTACCTTTTTCATTTAGTTGAGATAAAATACCTGCGCTATGACCCCCGCCCCCAAAAGTGCAGTCGACATAAATTCCATCTGGCTTAATGTGCAAGCCGTTTAGGGTTTCATGATAAAGGACAGGAATGTGGTAACCTTGATTGGTATGTCCTTGTTCCATAAATCCTTAATCTTTTTTGTCGTTACTGGTCATCACTTCATGGGCCAATTCACTAAAGGCCTCTGGAGAGAAATCCTCAAAGAGCTGTTTGTACTTACTAGCATCCCAGATCTCGAAACGGTCAAGTGCAGCTGCTAAAACAATGTCTTTAGCGAGCCCGGCAAATTCGCGAAGTGATGGAGGAAGCAACATACGGCCAGCATTGTCTAGCTCTATTTCTGTTGCACCACCCAAAAACTGTCTGCGAAACTGACGTACTTTAGGGTCGAAATCATTTAACTGGCTAATCTTGGCCACAATTTTTTCCCAACTTGCAATCGGATATAACGTGAGACATTTTTCAAAGCCACGGCTTAAAATAAAGCGACCCTCCCCTTCCGGTAGCTGTTTTTTTAGCCCACCCGGAATAAGGAAGCGACCCTTTGCGTCGACCGTTGCTTCATATTCTCCGTGAAATCCGTTCATTGGTTAATAACTTTGGTTTATGATTACCACTTGTTGACACAAAATAACACTTTTTCCCACTTTCAACCCAAAAGCAAAAACGCACAATTAATCCACAGAATTATACAGCACCAAGGGCTTTGCTATGATTGATTTGTAGGGTTTTAGGGGGTGTTTTACGTAGAATATCCTGTTAATTACTGTGGATAACCTCGCTTTTCTGTGGATAGTAGCTTAAAAAACTGCAACTTTGCGCCCAAATGCACCCCAAACACCTCTCTATATTAGATTTCACCTACGATTTACCGGCCAGTAAAATAGCAAGCTATCCATTGGAACAGCGGGATGCGAGTAAGCTTTTGGTGTATGGGGCGGGTGAAATAGCAGAAACTACCTATTCGAAACTGGACGAAGTGTTGCCTACTGGTACACTACTCGTACACAACGATACCAAAGTAGTTGCTGCACGTTTATTTTTTACAAAAGAAAGTGGTTCTGTTATTGAAATATTTTGTTTGGAACCTGCAAGCATCTATAAAGACATAACCACTGCAATGCTTGCAAAAAAACAAGTGTTGTGGGGTTGTTTAATTGGTGGTGCAAAAAAATGGAAAGAAGGATCACTACACATAAAATACGGCAACAACCATACACTTACTGCAACAAAACATAGCACACTTAACGATAGTTATTTAATTCAATTTGAATGGGATAATGAGTTGCAAAGTTTTGCAGAAGTATTGGAAGCGGTTGGCAATATTCCGCTCCCTCCTTATTTTAATAGAGCAGTAGAAGCCAATGATAAAGAGCGTTACCAAACGGTATATGCAGTGGCAGAAGGCTCTGTAGCAGCACCTACGGCTGGTTTACATTTTACGCCAGCACTATTTACTAAGTTGGCTGCAAAAAATATTACAAAAGAATTTGTTACACTACATGTAGGCGCAGGAACATTTAAACCAGTAAAAGCTGCACGCATGGAGGAGCATGAAATGCACGCAGAATTTATTGATGTGCGCACAAGCTTTATACAAATGCTGCGCGATAAATTTATACAAGGCGGCCATTCAGCAAATCAAACAGAACATCAAAACGCGCATCAAAATCAAAACGCTAAAACAATCATTGCAGTAGGTACTACCTCGCTGCGCACATTAGAAAGTTTGTATTGGATGGGGGCGAAAATTATTGCAACAAAAAATGCAAACAAGGACGACAAAAACGACACAAACCCTTCCATAGAAAATATTAGTGTAGTTCAGTGGGACCCTTACGAGCTAATGCCTCAAAACGAGCTCCCATCAACGGCTGCAGCGCTTGATGCCCTATGTAATTGGCTTGAACAAAACAAGCTTGAACGTTTATTAACTAAAACGCAAATTATTATTGCGCCAGGCTACCGCTTTAAAATAGTTGATGGCCTTATTACCAATTTTCATCAGCCACAATCTACACTGTTACTGCTGGTGGCTGCTATTACCAATGGAAACTGGAAGCCCATGTACAATTACGCCCTAGAAAATAATTTTAGATTTTTAAGTTATGGAGATGGCTGCCTTATTTGGCTAGATCCATTTGCACGGTAAACACACTACCCTCTCCTAATTTACTTGCAACGCTAATGCTGCCCTTGTGTGCATCAATCACTGTTTTTACATAACTCATACCAAGGCCAAAACCTTTTACGTTGTGTAAATTACCGGTGTGTGCTCTATAAAACTTTTCAAAAATACGCTTTTGTGTTTCGTCGTTCATACCAATGCCATTGTCTGCTACCGAAACAAAAATAGCATCTCCTTTTATGTAGGTATTGATTGTAATAACAGGTGCCGCTGCCGCGTATTTGATAGCGTTGTCTATGAGGTTTGAAATTAAATTGGAGAAATGTATTTCGTCGGCAACAATCACATCCGGAGAAGCATCTAAATGCAAAATCACTTCTCCATTTTTTTCTTTGAGCTGTAATTGATGATTATCGATAGCACCTTCAATTAATGCGTGTAAATGAAGTGGAACAGGATTTAATTTAAGTTCCTCTCTATCCATGTGAGCCGCTTGTAGTATGGTTTCTACATGCTTGTTCATCCTTATGTTTTCGTCCTTGATAATGCCACTAAAGTAGGCCATCTTTTCGGGGCTAGCCTGCACTTTTTCGTTGCGCATAGCATCTACCGCAAGTGATATGGTGGCAATGGGCGTTTTAAATTCGTGGGTCATATTGTTGATGAAATCACTTTTAATTTCAGAGAGTTTTTTCTGAATGAGTAGTGATCGTATTGTAACAAAAAATGCGGCTAAAATGACCATCATAAAAGTAATGGCGCCAAGTAATACCCACTTTAAAGACGCCCAAACTTGATTTCGGTAATCGGGCACTACGATAATTAATTTTTCAAAAGCACTGATTCCTTCATAATCAGAACCGGTTTCTGGAATGATCGCAACATAAAATATTTTGTTGTTAACCGTGTCCCAGTATTCGGTTTTAAAATTTGACGAAGCCATTTCATATTCGTCGATGGTACTGGTAACCGCAAATTCAAAATTTAAATTTTTAAACCCAGCTACATTAAAAGCTGTCGCAATTTTATCTTTCATTTGCGCCGCCGTAAAATAATCTTCCACACTTGTAGGTTTAATAAAATGCAAATGCAGTTCACCATTAAATGAGAGGCCACCTTTTTTAGGAAGCGTTATAGGTTGACCATTGTATATGCGCGCTTTAACATCATTAACCACATTTACGCCCGCCTCATTTACTTTGTTTACGAGCTGCACTTCGGTAATCTCCAATAAGTTGCTAAGCCAAGAAGCTTGCAACAAAAAGAGACCTCCAATAGAAAGCCCAATTAAAACAATGATGATGCGAAAACTGCGTTTCATGAGGATACAAATATAGGGGCAAAAAAAATAAAGCACCCCAGTTGTGGAGTGCTTTACCATACATTTATGTTAAACAAAAACTATTTAAACAGCCGATGCGCCTTCTACCAGCACGGTTACTTTGTTGTTAGCCACTTCTACAAATCCACTTTTGATGGAATAGTTTTCTTGCGCTGTTTTGTCTTTTAATACTTTAACATTTCCAGTTCCAAGTGCACTTACAAGAGGCGCGTGTTTGTCTAGTATTTCAAATAAACCAGAAACACCAGGTAATTGAACACCATACACTTCGCCGCTATATAATTTTTTCTCGGGTGTTAATATTTCTAATTGCATATCCTTTTTTTAAAGATGCTTACGCGTTTGCAGCTGCCATTAATTTTTTACCTTTTTCGATGGCATCTTCTAAAGTACCTACTAAGTTAAAGGCTGCTTCTGGATACTCATCTACTTCTCCATCCATAATTGCATTGAATGCGCGGATGGTGTCTTCGATGCTTACAAACACACCTTTTAAACCCGTAAATTGTTCAGCAACGTGGAAAGGCTGCGATAAGAAACGTTGTACTTTACGTGCACGTTGTACGGTCATTTTATCTTCTTCAGATAATTCATCCATACCTAAAATCGCAATGATATCTTGTAATTCTTTGTAACGTTGTAAGATTAATTTTACGCGGTTTGCACAATCGTAGTGTGCCTCACCAACTACTGCTGGTGTTAAGATACGTGATGTAGAATCTAGCGGATCTACCGCTGGATAAATACCCAAATCGGCAATCTTACGAGACAATACAGTTGTAGCATCTAAGTGCGCAAACGTTGTTGCTGGCGCTGGATCCGTTAAGTCATCGGCAGGTACGTAAACCGCTTGTACCGAAGTAATAGAACCATTTTTAGTTGATGTAATACGCTCTTGCATTAAACCCATTTCGGTAGCAAGGGTTGGTTGATAACCTACCGCAGATGGCATACGACCTAATAGCGCCGATACCTCAGAACCTGCTTGCGTAAAACGGAAGATATTATCTACGAAAAATAAGATATCCTTACCTTTTCCTGTACCATCTCCATCACGGAAATATTCGGCAACTGTTAAACCTGAAAGTGCCACACGCGCACGTGCTCCTGGAGGTTCGTTCATTTGACCAAATACGAAAGTAGCTTTTGAATCTTTTAATTCATTCATGTCTACTTTAGATAAATCCCATCCACCTTCTTCCATGCTATGTTTGAAAGCGTCACCATATTTCATGATACCTGCTTCAATCATTTCACGTAATAAGTCATTTCCTTCACGTGTTCTTTCACCCACACCCGCAAACACTGATAAACCACCGTGTCCTTTTGCGATATTGTTGATTAACTCTTGAATCAATACTGTTTTACCTACACCCGCACCACCAAACAAACCAATTTTACCACCTTTTGCATATGGCTCAATAAGGTCAATTACTTTGATACCTGTAAACAACACTTCAGTTGCTGTACTTAGGTTTTCAAATAATGGCGGCTTGTTGTGAATAGGACGACCACCCACTTTGCTTAATTGTGGAAGACCATCGATCGCATCACCGGTTACGTTAAATAAACGACCGTTGATACCTTCACCCACTGGCATTGCAATGGCTTTTCCTGTATCTACAACTTCCATACCTCTTACAAGACCATCGGTTCCGTCCATCGCAATGGTACGAACGCTGTCTTCACCAAGGTGCTGTTGCACTTCAAGTACTAACTTTTCACCACCTTCTCTGGTGATTTCAAGTGCGTTGTAAATTTCTGGTAATGTTTTGTCCGGAAAATGCACGTCAACTACCGCACCAATGATCTGTTTAATCTTACCGTTTGTAGCCATACTAGGAAGTATAAAAAGGGTTTTTAAATATGTTTTTTTAGCCTAAAACCAGGGTTTTAGATTTGGCCGCAAAGGTAAGGATTAGGGGTTGAGAAAAAAAGGAAAAATTGACTAAAATTTGTAATTTGTCAAAAATTCAAGTGTATGTCCCCATTTTTAGCCGAAGTACTAGGCACAGCCCTCATTTTAACCATTGGTACAGGCGTGGTTGCCAACGTAGCTTTACCCAAAACCAAAGGAAATGGATCTGGCTATTTGGCCGTTACATTTGGTTGGTTTGCAGCGGTTTTTGTAGGAGTTTATGCTAGTAGTAGTATTAGTGGGGCGCATTTAAACCCGGCGGTAACCATTGGTTTAGCGGTGGCGGGTAAATTTGACTGGAGCCTCGTGCCCTCCTATTTGCTAGCTCAAATGCTGGGCGCCATGATTGGGGCTTTTTTGGCCTGGTTAGCGCACATTCAGCAGTTTAACGAAAGCTCAGACGCCGCCACTAAGCTTGGGGTGTTTTGTACATCGGCGTGTATAAAAGATCCTTTTAAAAATTTATTATCCGAAGCGATTGCCACTTTTACATTTATGTTGGGGGTATTTTATATAACAGCCCCGGCCCAGAGCAATGGCGCGATGGACGCACTACCTGTTTCAATTTTAGTGTTAGGCATTGGACTTGGCATGGGTGGACCAACGGGTTATGCTATTAATCCTGCTAGAGATTTAGGACCCCGCATTATGCACGCCATTTTGCCTATTAAAAATAAAGGTGGAAGTGATTGGACTTATGCATGGGTACCTGTATTGGGGCCCATACTTGGTGCCGCACTTGCAGCCTATGTTTACATGCTAATCGCATAAAATTTCGCAACGCAACACAAAGCAAATTTCGCAAACTACATTAACGCATTGTATGAACAAATATATTTTGGCATTAGACCAAGGCACTACTTCTAGTAGAGCTATTATTTTTAACAAAGCGGGCGAAATTTTAGCTACCGCACAAAAAGAATTTACACAAATATTTCCGGAGGCCGGCCTTGTAGAACATGATGCCAACGAAATTTGGAGCACACAAATTGGTGTAGCATCAGAAGCTATCATGCTTGCTGGGCTTGACGCTTCGCAAATTGCAGCGATAGGTATTACCAACCAGCGCGAAACAACTGTAGTATGGGACAAACAAACGGGGCAACCTATTTACAATGCTATTGTGTGGCAGGATAGGCGCACTGCAAACTATTGCGACACTCTAAAAACACAGGGGCACGCAGCAAGTATTCAAGCAAAAACAGGACTTGTTATTGACGCTTATTTTTCTGGTACCAAATTAAAATGGATACTAGATAATGTTAGTGGCGCGCGCGAAAAAGCAGCGGCAGGACTTTTATGTTTTGGTACTATTGATAGTTGGTTGTTATGGAAATTAACAGGCGGCAAAGTGCACGCCACAGACGTTTCCAATGCATCACGCACACTCCTATTTAATATTCATACCCTTAGTTGGGATGAAGAATTACTCGCGTTATTTGACATTCCAAAAAACATATTACCGGAAGTAAAAAGTAGTTCAGAAATATACGGACACACACAGCATATGTTGGCTGCGCATAGCATACCTATTGCAGGTATTGCAGGTGATCAGCAGGCGGCACTTTTTGGTCAACAATGTACACAACCGGGCATGGTAAAAAACACGTACGGCACGGGTTGTTTTATGCTCATGAACACAGGCACTAAAGCGGTAGCATCGCATCATCATTTACTAACCACTATTGCGTGGCAAATTAATGGCGTTACACAGTATGCACTTGAAGGATCTGTATTTATTGCGGGCGCAGTGGTGCAGTGGTTGCGTGATGGACTACAAATGATTAGAACCGCATCAGAAATAGAAAGTTTAGCAGCTACGGTAAATGGCACTGATGGTGTGTATGTAGTACCTGCATTTGCAGGACTTGGCGCACCATATTGGAACCAACATGCAAGAGGTACGATTGTAGGTATTACGCGTGGTACCACTAGAGGTCATATAGCACGCGCAGCCCTTGATAGCATTGCCTATCAGACCATGGACGTTTTAGATGCGATGCAAAAAGATTCGGGGATTACCATTAAAGAATTACGCGTAGACGGCGGTGCAACAGCAAACAATATGCTGATGCAATTTCAATCAGATATTTTGCACACAAAAGTTATCAGACCCACCATTACAGAAACTACCGCATTAGGTGCTGCTTATTTAGCGGGGCTTGCAGTAGGTTATTGGAACTCGTTAGATGATATTAGTGCGCAGTGGCAAATTGAAAAAGTATTTGAGCCGTCGCAAACATCTGAAACAACAAATGCATTAAAAAAAGGATGGAAAAAAGCCATTAACGGCGCGGTCGCAGCCACTGGTCTGGATTAAGCGGCACACCACGCTCGTTGTTGATGGTAAAAATAATACTACCCTCACCATCAATACTTTTACCTGAGCGGCCTAACATAGAGCCCGCTTTTACCTCTTTACCTACGCTTACACTAGCGCTAGAAAGTTGTTGATATACCGTAAAATATTTACCATGACGCACCATAACAACCTGGTCGCCATTTACTTCTCCAACATAAGATACTTCGCCATCAGCAATTGATTTTACGGCAGAACCTTCTGGTAATGCAATATGAATACCATCCGAATTTTGCTTAAGCTTGGTACCGGGCACTGTGGATACACCAAATTCAATAAACACATTACCACGGTCTACAGGCCAAGGTAAGCGTCCTTTGTTTTGCTCAAAGTGCATGGATGTTTCACGGCCTTCTTCGGTAGATTCAAATGGAGAATATGGACGTGAGCCAGCCTTTGCAAGTACAATAGGTTCGTTGTTTTTAGCAGTATTTACAGCCGTGTTATTTTTTACCGAATTATCGGACGTATTATTTTTTGCAGTGGCTGCTGCCGCATTTTTTTTGGCGTCATCTATTGCTTTTTGTTTGGCAATTTTATCTTTACGCGCCGCTTCATCAATTTCTCTTTTGATGATAGCCATAACCGCCTGCTGCATGCGCACACGCTGCTTTTCTTTGTCTTTAATTTGTTTGGCAATTACAGACTCCTGTCCTTTTAACTGCGCCACCACTTTGTCTTGCGCTTTTTTATCTTCTTGTAATACTTTCAACTGCTCGCTTTGCGCTGTTAGTGTAACCAATCGCTCTTTTTTATTAGAGTTGAGCACGTCTACTTTTTGCGTGAGCATGGCACGTGATTGAGCAATAGCAATGGCCTGCGTTTCTCTATTTTGTCTGTAACTTTTTAAATAGGCCATGCGCTTAATGGCGTCATTAAAATTTCTGGCAGAAAATAAAAAGTTTAAATATTCGTAACTGCCTCTGCTTTTGTATGCAAAAACAATACTCTTAGCGTATTTTAATTTAAGGGTATCTAGTTCTTTACGAAGCCTGTAAATATCCATTTCATTTAAATGAATGGTATTGTCTAGTTCGTTGATTTGATTGTTGATCCCGCGCACCAGCTCTTCACGCTTGGCTACTTTGCGTTTAATGAGTGCTAGTTCATTTAAAGAAAGCTTTTTATTTTTTTGCGTTTCTGATAGCTGCCTGTTTAAATCGGAGAGCTCTTTTTTAAGCTCCTGCTCCTTTTTTTGCAGCTCTTCGCGGGACTGTTGCGCAGAAGCGCCTGTTACCGTTATTAAAAAAGCTACTAAAAAAATAAAGCGTTGCAGGGTCATTGAGGGTCTTGTTTAAACGTATGTATTACTATTAACGGCAAAATGAGCCAGAAATTACTTTTTCTTATAGTTTTTAGGAATTTCGAACGAATATTTAACAGGTTCGTCGATCGAAAACTCTTTAAAATCTAAAAAGATGTCCAGTTTAGACTTTTCGGACATCGATATTTTACGGTCTGCAGCAAACCAACTGCCAGCTAGCGGCTGATAATTTCCAAAAGTAATATCGCAACTACGGCTACGGTGGGTATTAACGTCGTTGAGCTTAGAAAATAAAATACGCTGGGTACTATTGTCAATATTAATGAGGTTTTTAAATAAATCACCAACCATGGTTACCAGTAATTGATTGTCGTTGGATTTATAGGAAACCAGGTTGTTGCTAAAAAATATAGGGTTGCCAATAAGCAGGTCTTGTAACGACATAAAATCGAAAGGAATTTCGGTTACTTCTTGCAAATACGCAATCGATCTTTTTGTAACCGACTTGTCTCCTACTTTTTGCACCAGTACCACGCTATCTTTTGTAACCCTTGCCTGCAGGCCTTCTGCGGCGATGCCTAAAAATGTTCCTTTCACTCTAATAAGTATAACGGAGTCTTTAACCATGCTTAAATACACGGTGTAATTATCCTTTTTTTCGGCACCCTCGTAGTCTACTTTTATTTTAGCATTAAAGGTTTTAAAATTGATTTTTTGTTGGGACACTTTACCCATAATATCACGCACAATTGCAGCAGAATCTACCACCGGAATTTTATTAACTACAACTAGTTGCGTTGTATCTTTTTTTGATAATGCTTCCTGTATGCCCTGAACTTTTTTTACTGTTCTGCAAGAAACCATCACGGATACAAGCAGCACTAAAAAACCAATTTTTATTTTCATAAACAAGCTATGTGTTCTTTAACAATGTTATTTACCAGTGCTTCCAAACCCACCTGTACCTCTGCTGGTAGCGGTAAGCTCGGTTACTGGTTCCCAACTAATTTGCATAACAGGTGCTATCACCATTTGTGCAATGCGGTCGCCGGGGCTTAAGACTTGTATTTCGTTAGAAAGATTAATAAGTATCACCCCAATTTCACCTCTGTAATCGGCGTCAATGGTTCCTGGCGAATTTAAACAGGTAATCCCCTGCTTTAATGCCAGGCCACTGCGTGGACGTATTTGCGCCTCGTATCCAGTGGGTAATTCTATAAATAAACCTGTTGGAATAAGCTTACGTTCTAGTGGCGCTAATACCACCGATTCGTGGATATGAGCGCATAAGTCCATACCCGCAGATCCAGCTGTTGCATAAGCTGGCAAAGGATTGCCCGACTCATTTACAATTTTTACAACAACACCTGAATTTTGGGCAGTTTGAGACATAAAAATGGATTAGGCTACAAAGGTACGCCTAGGCTTCAAAAAAAAGGGTTAAAATGGGATGGGTTAGCTATTTTTGCCAAATAAGCGGCTCAAAACAGCTGCTGGCAGTATGATATTAAAAAAATGTGCTTTATATGCCCTATTGGTTGTCGCTTGTATACAGGGCCGTGCTCAAATCATACCCATAGGCAGTATTAGAACCGAAGAAGCCACCCGCGATTTACAATTACTAGGCAAAATACCCAGCAATTACTCTTTTAACAACAGGCCATTTGTGAGCTCCAATGCAATAGCGCAAGACTCTATTTACAAATGGATTGACCCCGAATATTATAGCAGCTCCAAACATTTTGATAAAATTTTACACAAACGCTGGTTTAAAATAACGCTACTGCCTTTTGAAACAACGGTTCAATACAATTCAAGTACACCGTATGGTTATAACAACGGTGCTTTTATAAAAGCAAAAGGTTTACAACAACTAACGCGTGCTGGGCTTTTTGTGCAAGCAGGTCCATTACAAATACAGGCGGCACCAGAAATTATAACGGCGCAAAATAACAGTTACGATATTACACCCGCTTACGGTAATTCCACCACGCCTAATTTTAAAAAAATATATCCAGGACAATCTAGTGTTTCTTTAAATTTTAACGCACTAAGTATTGGCGTTGCAAGTACTAACAAATGGTATGGACCCGGCATTAATAATTCGTTACTGATGAGTAACAATGCACCAGGTTTTGCGCGTGCATTTATTGGCACTAACAGGCCACTTGTTACACCCATTGGTTCTTTTGAATGGACACTTAATAGTGGATGGGTAACAGAAGATTCTACTTTACAATTTGAAAACTACAATTTAAAGCCTAGCAGCAAACTCAATAGGCGCATGTACTACAACGGTATTGTATTATCGTTTCAACCAAAATGGTTTAGTGGGCTACACGTTGGCATTTCACGCGCTTATGTAGTCAGTGAATCAGATTTAAACTCAAGCGCTTTTGATAATAGTGGTTTTGTAGATAAGTATTTACCCGTGTTTTCGGTACTAGAAAAAAGATCCATACTTGCCACCGAAGATCAAAAAGGAAGAGACCAACAAGCGTCTTTATTTATGCGCTGGGTGCTACCAAAAAATAATTTTGAATTTTATGCAGAGTATGGCTGGAACGACCACGCCGTAGACATTCGTGATTTGTATATGGGGCCTGGACACTCTGCTGCTTATTTAGTGGGTATTAAAAAAATTATTCCTATCCCTACACAAAAAGCATATTTTAATGTTGATCTAGAATATATGCGTGGCGAGCAACTTGCAGAATCACTTGTTAGAGATGCAGGCATCTGGAACGTTCACGGCAATATGGAAACTTTTACCAACGACAATCAATTACTAGGATCTGCAGTAGGAAATGGAAATAACAGCATTAAAATTGCTTCAAGTTATAATCGTGGCTGGAACCGTATTTTATTTTCTATCGAAAAAGTGCAAAACAACCCTCAATATTTTAGCGTAAACCCTTGGACCGATATGGTATATGGCAC
>JAGWVE010000053.1 GCA_018971025.1 Bacteroidota bacterium
TACGGTATAAATCCCAGAAACGCTTTCCTTCAAAAGCAAATTCAATTTTTCTTTCTAACATAACTGCGTCAAATAATTGCGCTTGCGTCATGTTTGGCGTTAATCCATAAAGATTGTCTGAGTTAGCCGTAATACCTGCTCTTTTTCTTACAGCAATTAGGCCAGCGTATGATGGATCTGTCACCGCTAATTTATTAATACCTACTGCAGCTTCTGCAAGGTTTAATAAAACTTCTGCGTATCTAATTTCCATCCAATCGGTTCCACTATACTGAGGATCTCCATTTGTAAAAGTGCCTTCAGAAACCGCTTTTCTACAATAGAAGCCAGTATTACTTGCTGCTGTTTCTGTAGAAGTTGTTGCAGTTTCAAAATAAGTCCAAATCTTTCTAGTTGTAACACCATCTAAAGGCCATGTACATCCATTGTAAGCAATGGTTGCATCAAAACGTGGATCTCTGTTGTTGTAGTATAAAGAATCGTAGTAAGGGTACGTGGTTGATGCACCCGGTGCTTTACCGTCTTTCATTGGGTATGATCTAACCAATTCCCAAGTTGGTAAATTTGAACTGCTACCTTGTAAATAAGAAGGTCTACAAGATTTATCCCAACCGTTGTTTTTCTTTACTTGATCAGTTGCTGAGTTGTTATAACATGTTACCATTACTGCTTCTGGGTTGTTGGCTTCTGTAAACCACATTGTTTTGTAGTTTGTATTTAATCCAAATCCATTGGCATCTAAAAGTGTTTTTGCCAATAAACTTGCATCATAAGCAGCTTGCCATCTTGTTACATCATTATTTGGATTGAATAATGGACTGGCCCAATACAACAATACACGTCCTTTAAATGCTGCAGCAGCACCGCTTGTAATTTTACCCCAAGCAGCTGTAGAAGTTGTAGTCCACTTGCCTGGTAAATATTTAATAGCAGAATCTAAATCGCTAGCCATTTGCGCAAAACAAGCAGATGTTTTATCTCTTGGAAGTAAAGCAGAATCTCTTGCAGCATTACCAACACCATCAAGTGCAGTTAATACTAGTGGCACGCCACCATAAATTCTTACCATATCCCAGTAACGGAATGCTCTAAAAAATCTAGCTTGTGCTAAAAATCTATTTTTAGTTGATTCTGGTAAACTACTAGCAGCTACAGATGTAATAAATGTATTGAGCTGTCTAATTTTACCCCAGTTATTGGTTGGTTGTGTGTTATTGGTATTTAATGAAGTACCAAAATCGTTTGGTTCGTTGGTTCCTAAACTAATAGCGCCCGTCATAATTACATTACCAGATGCCTGACCTTCGTCAGATAACTGAGGAGATGTACCACTCAAAACACTACTTGTATTTTGACCTCCAAATAAAGGAAGGTTATTATCATAAATATTATCCATGTTTAATTGTACCAAGTTAGAATCGGCGTACAATAAATCAGGAGAGAGGTTGCTAAGGTTTGTTTTGTCTAAAACTTTTTGACAACTGCCAAAAGCGAAGGCACCTATTACAATTGCGAGGTTTATATATCTAAATTTCATCTTTAATTATTTTAAAAGTTAACGTTTAATCCAAAAGTTAAAGTCTTTAACTGAGGGAATACATCATAAGATCCATTCACGTTATCCTTGTAATCATATGGATTGTAAAGGTTAAACGGATTGGTGCCTACCATGTATACTCTTGCATTACTAAAGCCAAATTTTTTGCCAAGAGATTGCGGTAAACTATACGATAGATTTAAACTAGTAACTCTAAATGTAAATGAACTTCTAAACCAAAAATCTGTTGCAACATCATAGGTAGCAGCATAATAAGGAGAAGGATACGCTGCATTTGGATTGTCAGGTGTCCAATGATCTGCCCAAAATGCTGGTCTATTTTGCCAGATATTATTACCTACTTTTCTAGCAGCAGACTCTACAGAGCCAATACCACCCCAAGACATACCGGTAACAACATTCAAACTTAATTTCTTGTAAGAAACACTCATATTAAATCCTAAACCATAATGGTTACTTTGTTTAGGTGTTAACCAATCCTGATCATCAGAAGTAATCGTACCATCTGGCGCTGTATAGTTACCAGAAGCATCTTTAGGACCACGAATATCTTGGAAGTATAACATACCAGGCATTGGTGCTTGACCTAAAATTTTATAATTAGGATATTTAGCAAGAAGTGCATTCACTTGCTCCTGAGATCTTAAAATACCCAAAGACTTATAACCTAAGAAGCCCATATCAGATGATTTATTTAAACCATCTAGGTAAGTTCCGTTCAAACCTTTTGCTTGATCGATAACAATTTGTTTGTTATCAGACCAGCTAAAGTTTGCAGTAAACTTATAGCTCCAGTCTTTGTTGATATTGTCTTTCCATGTAGTTGATAATTCATATCCAAATGTGTTTGCCTTGCCAAAGTTTTCTGATGGCAATGACGCACCAATCAAAATAGAAGGAGAAGAAGACAAGTTAGATAACATGTTAGAACGGTAATCAATATAAGCGTCTGTGCTAATTGATAAACGGTTATTGAAGAATCTTGCATCTAAACCAATATTGTATTTATCTACGTTATCCCAATGCACTGCTCTATTTGCAATTTCAACGTTGGTAACAACAGCAACACCTCTATCGGCATTACCGCCATACACAACTGCTTTACCCGTTTGAATTGCATAGCTTCTTAACCACTGATATGATTTAGTTGCATCCAAGCCTAAGAAACCAACAGATCCTCTCAATTTCAAAAAGTTAATTTTACCTTTTAATGGTTCAAAGAATTTTTCTTGAGAAATCACCCAACCAGCAGACACAGAAGGGAAAGAACCCCATCTATTTTCAGGTGCGAAATTTTGGCTCGCATCTGCTCTCATAGTTGCTTCTAATAAATAACGGTCATCATAATTATAATTGACACGACCAATATATGCCATACGACCTGCTTCAGAAATTGGTTCGTTTGATAATACAGCAACAGTTGCAAAGTTCATATTATCAAGTCCGCCTGTTACAACACCATCTGTTTGAGCAGCTACTGCATCAGAGAAAGATTCACTTTGCTCATAGCCAAAAAACGCACCTACTTCATGTTTGCCAAATGTTCTATCGTAAGTAACGGTAGCATTTAACTGATAAGAGGTAGCAAGTGATGGGTTAATACGAACTCTATCGCCATTTGAGAAAGTATAAATAGCATTATACGTATTTGATAAGATGTGGTTTTTAGCACCAGTTGTATTAAAGTTATACACTTGATACTTAGTTCCATATTGCTTACCCCAAGTGTTCGCAACGTTTTTATTAAAGTTTGCGCTCGCTTTTAAGCCTTTAATAAAAGGAACTTCATAAGAAAGTTGGCCTTGAAAGTTTAATACAGAAGTATAAGTAGCTGTGTAGTTGTCTAAATCATGAACGGCAAAATAATGGTAGTTGTTGATATTACCACTTGAACCAGCACCTGGGATTGCTACTGGCTTACCATCTATATAAGGAGGAATAAACTGTGCCATGCCAATCATTGTTTTCCAATCATTGTCTAAGCTCTCACTTCCTTGTTTGTTGAATGTATTTTTCTTATCACCTAATTCACCACTCAATGATAAACCTAACTTTAAACCTTTGGTAATTTTGATATCGGAACTAGATCTAAAAGAATAACGCTTGAAACCTAAACCATCAAAGTTACTGTTGTTCTCATTGTATGAAAGACCAGCAAAAAAAGTGGCTCTTTCAGTACCACCACTTACATTAATAGTATGTCTTTGGTTGTGCGAACTTTGCCATGCTTGTTTTAACCAATCAGTGTTGTTATTTTTAAAATAATCTAATTCGTCTGGGCTGTAATAACCAGCTAATGCTTGCGTAGCAACCATATCCCAAGCTTTACTTCCAGCTAAATAATTATTCAAGTATTTTGCTTGCTCAAAGCCATTTAACATTTTAGGCATATAAGGTGCATCAGAAACGCCATAGGATCCATTGTAAGAAACCGTTAACGCGCCTGCTTTACCTCTTTTTGTTTTTACAACAATAACACCATTAGATCCAATGATACCATAAATCGCAGCAGCAGCATCTTTAAGGATACTCATGCTTTCAATTTCTGTTGCATCTAATAAATCAAAATCGGTTTTATTTCTGATGATATCATCAATAACATATAATGGTTCTTTTGAACCACCGTCTTTAGAAAAATAAATTGGATTTCTTACTGTAATAGTAGCTGGTTCACCTGGTCTTGCAAAACCACCTGAAGTACTTACACCTACGGTTTGACCTCTAATAATTTGAGATAAACTTCCAAGTGGTAAGTCTTCTACTTCTTGCATGTTAATGGTTTCTACTGCGCCTGTTAGGTGAATACGCTTTTTAGCACCATAACCAACTACAACAACATCTTGCATGTTGTTTACAGAAGGAGCTAAGGTTGCAAGAATTGATCCTGACAAGCCTGCTTTAACTTCATATACACCATAACCGATGAATGTAAATGATAAAACAGATTCAGAAGAAGGAACTTTCACTTTAAAATTTCCCTGCTCGTCTGAAACTGCAACAGTTGTAGTGTTTTTCACTTTCACAGATACACCTGCAAGTGGTTTTCCAGTTTGCTGATCATTTACTTTACCTGTTACCACGCGTTCCTGTGCCATCACAGAAAGGACAGTAAAAGAGCATAGCATGAGTAGCAATACTAATTTTGATTTTTTTAGATAACTCATATGGCCGTTGTTTTGTAATTAAAAGATGTAAAAAATATGTTGAATTATTTAGAAATATTTTGTTGCGCTGCTATACGTTCTTTCCAAGCAATACCTTCTTTTTTCATATCATACCCTTCGGCAGATAAATAGTTGTTGATCTTACCTTTAAATTTCCCAAACCATGCATGCTTTTTTTCTGAAGACTCTGCGTCCATGGCAAACTCTCTCGCTTCAATCAAGTAAGCATAAATTTGATTTTTTTGTGCAGGGGTTAATGTGAGAATCATCTCTTCGTACCCTTTAAAAGTTTTTGGTAAAACACCGTAGGTCATACCATCTTTAATGACATCTATTTGTTGAACAGAAAGTACGCTAGAAAGTGAAGCAATAAATAGATTGTGTTGCACTTTTAATGCAGCCATTCTTTCAGCTTCAATGCTTGTTGCATTCGCTGTTTCTTCTTTTGCTTTTTTGTTAAAATTATCATGTACGTTTTTGATAGCAGCATATTGATTCGCTACCATATTTTGTACTTGATAAAATAAGGTGGAGTCGGTTACAGAAAGTGCTTGGACAATTTTATTTGCACGCAGTGTAATGGTTTGTAGATAAGCTGCTTCATCTTGCGAAGACTGCTGCGCATCCACAACACCTGATAAGAGCAGACATACTCCTATAAGTAAGCTATATAAAGCGACTTTTTTTCTCATTTGCTGGCAGCAATTCGTTTTTGTTTAAAAAATCAGATCCTGTTTAGTATTATCTGATTATTAACTTAGTAAATGTAGACAGGGTCTACACCCTAAACAATGTAACCTTTAACTATAGTAATGGACTATTTTACTATAAATAGGTTGTTTTAGCGGCTGCTTTTTAGTTCAGTTTAATATCCATTTTTACGGGCATGCAGTTTTCGGAAATTGCCCTTATTTTTAGGTTTTTAGCTCCTTTGGTTGGTTTCACAATGGCTATACAAACGCCATTTAGTGTACTGATGGCAGTATTTTTGAAAGATTCGTGCGAAATTGGGCTGCCGTTATCGGTAGCAACGATGGTTCCGCCTTCTTCGACAGAAAAATCAATTTTTTGATCATGTATTGGGACTAAATTACCCTTCGCATCTTGCAGTTTTGCAGTGATAAAACACAAATTTTCGCTATTGGGATGGATTATTCTGCTATTTACCGATAATTCTAACCTTTGTGGGGCTCCTGCAGTGTGCAACTCCTTGGTTAATACCACTTTCCCTTTAAGGGTTGACACCACTTTAAGTACACCAGGTTCAAAAGGCAGTTTCCATGCCGCATGTAGCCTATTGGCTGTTTTTTGGCTTGTACCAATTAGTTTTCCGTTTAAATATAATGAAACCAGGTCTGCGTTGTTATAATAGGCCCAAACGTCAACAATTTGACCTTTTTGCCAGTTCCAGTGGGGCAAAACGTGTAAAACAGGCTTTTTAGTCCATTCGCTTTGGTACATATAATAGACATCTTTGGGAATGCCTGCCAAATCAATAATGCCATAGTACGAGCTTCTAGCCGGATACGTATATGGAACGGGCTCACCTAAAAAGTCAAAGCCACTCCATACAAATAACCCACTCATAAAAGGTCTATTTTTTACAGAAAGCCAGCTGTTTTCATGCGTAGTGCCCCAATACGCATAAGTGTTATCATATGCAGAACAGGTATAATCGACATTTCCCGACTTGGTGTCTTTACTATCGGATGGCCATAAATAATTTGAATCGGCGGGTAACAAATAAACACCCCTTGTTTCCAGCGCACTTGCAGTTTCGGCTGCAATGAGTGGTTTACCAGCAAAACGGATTGGTAAAGAATCGTAGGCATTCTGTTTGTAATTAAAACCAAGCAGGTCTAATGCACCGGATTGCGCAATAAAATTTTTAGATAAAATATTTTCTGTTAACGCAGATGTAACAGGTCTGGTTGTATCAAGCGCTTTAATGATGGCAACCATTTCTTTTGTTAAAGCAATACCTGAACTATCAAACTGTTCTCTAATTTCATTACCAATACTCCACATAAAAACAGAAGGATGATTGCGGTCTCTTACAATCATGGCTTCTAGATCTTGTTGATGCCATTTTGCAAAGTCTTTGCTGTAATCGTATTTATTTTTTTTCTTTTGCCAACTATCAAAAGCTTCGTCCATTACCAAAAAACCCATTTCATCACACAAATCTAAAAAAGCCGCTGCTGGCATATTGTGCGCAGTGCGTATGGCATTACAACCCATTTCTTTTAATAATTGCAATTGTCTTTTTGCTGCAGACTTATTAAACGCAGCACCAAGGGCGCCTAAGTCGTGATGCATACAAACACCTAATATTTTAGTGGGTACTTCGTTTAAATAAAACCCATTTTTTACATCAAATCGAAAATTACGAATCCCAATTTTTGTTTCAACCACATCTTTTACCATGCCATTTACAAGCGTACTCACCACTGCTTTGTATAAGTTTGGATATTCGGTACTCCAAAGTTTTGGAGATGTTACTGATAGCGTAATTTGTTGTTTACTTTGTTGCCCTAGCTTTGTTGTTGTAGCTCCAATTATTTTTCCTGAAGGATCTACGAGCTCGTATTTAATTTGATACAGATTTTTTTTAGGGTTGCTTACTTGAACATCAAGTTGAACAACCGCTTTTTGTTTTGAAACCTGCGGTGTTGTAATAAATATATCAGAAGCTTTACAATACACTTCGTCTTTGATGATTAGTTGAACATCTCTGTAAATACCAGATCCTGTATAATACCTTGAGTTGGGTTGTAAATAATTATCGACCTTAACTTTAATGGTATTTTTTTCTTGTAAAAAAGGGGTGATATTATATTCGAATCCAACGTAACCATTGGGACGCTTACCAACAAAATGATCATTCACCCATATTTCGCTATTGCAAAAAATACCATCAAAATAAATAAACACTTCTTTATTGAGCATTGCTTTGGTACGGGCAAATTCTTTTTGATACCAACCAATTCCCGCAGGTAATGCTGCTTGATTAAAGGTTGTTTTATGGCTTGCACTAAAATTGCCTTCGATGCTCCAGTCATGAGGAAGTTGAAGTGTTCTCCAATTGTTGTTTATAGGAAAAATACCCGTACTATCTAATGTCAGTTGAAATTTCCAATTGTTATTAAAATTTACGGTACTGCTTTGGGCCACACCCACCAATTGCACAAGCATACATACGCAAAAAAAAGTAAAAGACTTGATTAGATATTTCATGTTTTATTTATTAGGGGTTAGATCCACCGAAGTAGCTACTGCGATAGCCCTATTTTCTTTATCATCAACAGCATTGTAAAAATGATAGACTACACCATTCCATTTAACTACAAAAGATTTATGCGCATATTTTGCATCGTACACGGTAGAAGGTTTAATAAGATCTTCACCTGTCCAGTCTGTCCAGTGTACTAAGTCATATGAACAAGCAAATCTATTGAATGCATCTTTACGGCCTTCCCAAAAAGCACCAAAATAAAACATGACCCAAACATCTTTTATTTTTTGAATAACCGCATCGCCCGTTATACCAATTTTATGATGCATGACAGGATCTGTTTGAAATCGTTTCCAATGTGTCATATCGTTACTCACAGCCATTCCAATTCGCTCAAACCATCTTGTTTTTTTATCTCTGTTATGTGAAGTGTCGCCATTGGCATTATAGTACATCACAAAAGGATAGCCAGTTGTTTTTTCTTTATCCCAAATAACAGTGCTCTTAAATAATTTTTTGTCTTCCCACCAACGTACATCTTTATCTGTAGCAGTAAGCGCAGGCGCATCACTGGTTTGCCAAGCATGTGCAGTTGTAATATTATTTTTTGTTTTTGCAATACCAATGGAAAGAGTACCCGCTTCATACCCTTTTGTATTACCTCCTATGTAGGTCATCCAGTAATGGCCTTTATACTTTTGTAAGCCATATGATCTTCCCCAATTATAGTCTTGAAGCACTGCGTATCCAGCTCTTTGATAGGCGTCCCACTTTGTTGAATCGTTTGATCTACTTAATAAAGTACCAAGCGTTTTCCAGTGCAACAAGTCTGTGCTTTCCGCTAACAGTGTTTCATAACCTGTTCCATCAAATTCGATGTAAGACATATACCAGCGGTTGTCTTTTTTAAAAACAGTTGGACAATCTACTTTTTTAGTACTACTAGAAGGTGAAACGACCAGCCCATATTTATAGGGCGTTTTTATTTCGTTATATATTTTTTGCATAACACTATCTGGCACTTCTTGTGCAATACCGGTAATTGCAATTGAACAAAATAAAAGTAGCCAGCGTGTTTTCATGTCAAATATTATTTTACTACAAATGTATACGTACCAGAGCCTACATGAACGATTGCAGTGTTGTTTTGAATGATTGGTTTTATACTATTTTCATTTTGATAAATAGTTGTATGTACATTTGCAGGTAATACTACTTCCGCATCTGTATTTGCAGGAATTTGAACGGTTAATTCAAAATGATTTTTTTCTAGTTTCCAAGCGCTGCTAATCATTCCATGTACCGACGCATAATTTGCTGATGCGCCTGTACAATCGCCCACTACTTTAGGGCTGATACGAATATGTTTATACCCCGTTGATCCAGGCATTTGACCAATACCAGCAAGCCCTTCATAAAACCATTCCATGATATGGCCTAGCATAAAGTGATTATTAGAAACTGATGGAAGTGCCTGCCAGCTTTCGGTTAATGCTGTTGCTCCCGCCGCAATTTGATATCCATAGCCTGGCACATCAAAGCGGTTATTCATATCAAAAATGACATCGCTTCTATTAGCATCCGTTAAAACTTTGATGACGTATTTAAATCCAATATCACCAGCAGTTAGTGCATTGTTGTTGTTTTGTATAGATGCTATAAATTTTTCCAGCACAGCCTCTTTATGTTGATCTTCTACTAACCCTGCATATAGAGCAATGGCACTCGCCGTTTGACTGCCAGTTCCATAAAAATGCGATGCTGCATTGTAAAATTTTTGATTGAAAGATTTTTTTATGGATAACGCTAAGTTGCTAAAAAACAAAGCATCATTTTTATTACCTGTAATAGATGCGATGGTTTCCATTTTTGTAACCATCATATAATAGGTTGCTGTAGCGGTAAGCCCCTGTGGCGTATGTTGCGAGTAACCCGGTCTTGCGGGTCCAATATCAAACCAATCGCCTAGTCCCTGCATTAATATACCACTACTGTCTTTGCTGTGTAAATACTGCATATAGCGTTTCATAACGGGATAATACTGCTCAAGCATTTTTTTATCGCCATACCATTCATACATAAACCAAGGCAGCAATACGCCTGCAGCACCCCACTCTGGTGAATCTCTAAAAGGCTCATCAAATTTTATAAACTCTGGTGCAATTTCAGGAATCAGGCCTTCTGGTGTTTGTGCACTAGCAATGTCTGCAACTGTTTTGCGTAAAAGTGTTGCAATATCATAGGCATACTTTACAGAACTTCCCACTAAATAGGTTTGTTCTAGCCAGCCTAATTTTTCTCTATGCGGACAATCCGTAAACACACTTACCATATTACTTTTTATAGACCAATCAATGAGTTGATCTGTTTGATTAAAAAGTTTATTAGAAGAGGTGAAATTGCCAATGCGTTTTGCCATATTTCTGATGTGCAAACCTTTTACTTCTAAAATTTGTGGAAGATTGGAAGCGTTTACAGTACCTGCCATGACAGCGTTTTCAATTTGCAAATACCTGAATCCGTAATAGGTAAAAGAGGGATGCCATGTTTCGGTTCCATCTCCTTTTAAAATATATTGGTAATAATGTTGTTTACCCGTTGCATCTTGATTGGCAAGTCCAGTTGGATACAGTAGCTCCGAAGGAATTATTTTAATGGTATCGCCCCTTTTACCCTTTACAGTAATTTCTGGAATGCCTGACATATTTTGACCTAAATCAAATACCTGAATACCATTTCGAATAGTAGTAGTTTTTATAGGTGTAAATATTTGCATGACACCTAATGGCTCAGCTGTTTGCACATGTAGTGCAGGACCATCAACAATTACCGGACGCCGCCAATGATTGTCATTGAAAAAAGAATTTTTCCATCCCACTTGTTCTTTGGTAGCATCATAATCTTCGCCGCCATAAATACTACTAAAAATAATAGGCGATGTGGTGGTTTTCCAGCTATCATCACTTATTATATTTTGTGTAGATCCATCTGTATATTGTATGCGCAACTGACAAATCATTTTTGGATAGCCATAAGCACCCGTTGCTTTCCTGTATCTTTCACTGGGAATATAATAAAATCCATTACCAAGCGAAACACCTAAGGTATTGTTTCCTTTAGCAAGCATATCAGTTACATCAAAACCAACATAGAGCGCTTCTTTCGAATAATTTGTCCAACCGGCATCTAAAAAATGGTTACCTACTTTTTTTCCATTGATAAAAAATTCAAAATGTCCCAGACCGGCAATAAAGGCTGTTGCCGATTTAATTTTTTTTGTTGTCGTAAATTCTTTTCTAAAAAGTGGAAGTATGTCAGGTCTTTTACCCCAAGCTTTTTTGCCATTTAAATGTACTAGCGGCGCAATTTTACTGCTATCTGGTAGCGCTTCATAAGCAATCCATTTTGCACCCAACCAGTCGGAAGCTTGCAATAGCCCCATTTGCCATGAATGAATCTTACTTGAGACACTGTTATTTTTATTGTCACGTACGCGTACTTTCCAGTAATACTTTTTAGCAGCTTGGAGCGGCTTTCCTTGGTAGGCATGTTGAATAGATGTATCAGAGACAATCAAATTTGAATTCCACATGTTTGCGCTACCATTTACAAGCGCTATACTATCGTCACTCACTAATATTTGATAAGACTGCTGTTTTACATTGTACTGAGCGCTTTGTAATTGCCAAGAAAAAACAGGATTCGATGCTGATACCCCAATTGGATTGTTCCGGTAATCACATAGTAAATTAACCAGTTGCAGCTGCTGCGCAATGGTCGTTTTTGTGATTATCAATAATAAGAGCATCATTTTTTTCATACACTATTGAATTTCTACACCAGAAATATAAATGCCTTTTGCATCACTTAATGCTATTGTTAACTGATATCTACCTGCATTAATCATGCTACCTGTATCGATTGTAAGATAATTCCATTTTCCAGATTTACTTGGCGTAAACGCTACCCTTTCTGTTTTAAACACAGTACCATCACTGGCGTACCAATGAACAGCGCCCTCTATATTATTTTGAGTCGTATTTGCATACCTGATGGTACAAGAATAAATATCTGCAGCACCTATCACAAATGGCCAACTTGAATTTGCAAGTCCAGCACCGTATGTAACCGCTTCTTTTGTATTGATGGAATCTTTTGAAGCTGAACCAGAAATTGTAACCTGTGGTGGACGTATACTTAATACCGGTTTTAAATCAAATGCGGGCTGCAATGTAGGTGAAGGATTAAAAAATACAATAGGCGCCACTGATTGTGCCAACCAGATATGATCACTTTTTTTATATTGTTTTTTATAAACGCTCCACACTCTTCCATCACTTGTAATTAAAGCCTCTTTGGTTTTTTCGAAACTTTTAAAGAAAGAAGAAGATTGGTTAGCGCTAGTATCTGCAATATATAGGTCCGTGTTTTCTAAAAAGGTTAAAGCTGCTGAATCTTTTGCTTTACTATTTGCTCGATTTGTCCACTGCATATAATTTGCCCCATAAGCAAAAGAAGGTAATTGAAAATACGTAAGGTTGGCGCCCGCAAATACAGTATCCGCGGTGTTTAACCATGATGTAAGCTTACAAGTAGTAGCACCAAAATGAACGCCTGTATAGGTTTGCATTTTTAACGAAGTAACAGGTTCTTTGGTAGCAATAGCGATAGCCGCAATCATTGCTTGACTAGCACTAGCATTTGGGAAATCAATATTTATTTGATTGTCTGTTACTTCCACTTCAAATGTTTTTTGTAACGCCGTTAAATAACCTACTTCATTATAAATATCTAAATTTTTTAGAACCACTTTATTATTGCAACGTACATCAAAACTACGCCAGCCTGTAGCATTTACTTGAGCAGCCCCAAACCAAGGCTCTACAAAATATAGTTCGATACGGTACACACCGTTAGGTGCTTTAAAGTGATATTGCAATTGATCTTTACCGTATCTAATACTTTGAAATAATTTTTGATCTTGTGTAGATTTTACAAAGTCAGTGATACTGCGCTGACTTGCAAAACGATTAGGCGCAATTTGATAGGTGTTGGTCCAAGAACTACTGTAAAAAGGGTTATCAGGGTTGTTATTGTCTGCTAGCCAGTTGTTCCCGTTAACGTCGGTATAGTTGTCTCCACCACAATTTACACGGTACAAATAATGATAGCCAGGCTTTGGTTTTGTAATATTAACCGGCTTTAATAGTTGATCTATGTTTGGTGCCGCTGGAAAATTATAGAGCCTTACAACGTCTTTAGCAACCGCTTTTCCATGAACATACCCAACAGCGACTAAAACATTGTATTTGACATGAATATTTTTAAACGTGAAATGTTTTCCAATACCTACATGACGCTGTCTTCCAATTTCAATTTTTTCATTATCGTTATACAAAACAACTTCATCACAATTTGAATACACAATCAGTTCATCTTTAATACCAGGCGTTAACCACCGATTAGACCAGTTGTGCATAGGAATGTACACCATGGGATCTTTGAATGCATTGGCATAATTAGAGCGGTACATATAATAGGCAGCAGTAGGTTCATCCCAAGTGGTAAACAATCCCTTATAATTTACGGGACCCACCTGATCGATTACACGAAAGCCTTCTCCAGCCTGCACGCGGCCCGGGTTATCATGTGATGCAAAGAGCCATTGAAAATGTCCGATCGCACTATCTCTAACAGATTCGG
>JAGWVE010000054.1 GCA_018971025.1 Bacteroidota bacterium
ATTTCGCCAGCGCTGGGGCCTAAGTGTAGGTTTACGCCCACCTGTTCGCACTATGCAGTAGATGCCCTAAAAAAATACGGATTATTTAAAGGCATGTACCTCGCAATAATCCGTATCAGTAAATGTAGACCGGGTGGAGGTCATGGTTACGACCCCGTTCCGTAATATATTATACTAAGAAGCCGCGCTAAAACGTGCTGCTACTGTATTCCAGTTTACAACATTCCAAAACGCAGCTAAATAATCTGCTCTGCGGTTTTGATATTTTAAATAATAAGCGTGTTCCCAAACATCAGCGCCTAAAATTGGGGTACCTTTTACTTCTGCAACATCCATTAAAGGATTGTCTTGATTTGGTGTAGAAGAAACGACTAGTTTACCATCTACAACCACTAACCAAGCCCAACCACTTCCAAAACGAGTAAGGCCAGCAGCAGCAAATTTTTCTTTGAATGCATCAAATGAACCAAAAGCAGCATCGATTGCCTCCGCCAATGCACCTGTTGGCGCACCACCAGCATTTGGCGCTAAACTTTCCCAGAAAAAAGTATGGTTCCAATGACCACCACCGTTGTTACGAACAGCAGGGCTAATGCTACCTGCAGCAGCCACTAGTTCTTCTATGGTTTTTGATTCATGCACGGTACCTGCCACTGCTTTGTTTAAATTGTCTACATAAGCTTGGTGGTGTTTACCATGGTGAATTTGCATGGTAGTGGTATCGATATGTGGTTCTAATGCATCATGTGCATAGGGTAAAGGTGCAAGTGTAAATGACATAATTGTATTTTTAAAAAATAATGAATGAAAGCACAAAGCTACACCCTAATTGGAGCCCATCAAAATGCTTAACGTTTGTTTTTGAAAAAGTTTTTGATCAGCCAACTACATTCTGCGGCTAATACACCGCCTACAATTTCAATTTTAGGTCCAAAAGGTTGGGCTATTTTTTGATATCCATTTTTTTCGTCAGAAGCACCGTAAACGATACGGCTTACTTTGCCCCAGTATAAAGCCCCTGCGCACATCATGCAGGGTTCTAGGGTTACGTATAAAGTGGCTTCTGGGAGGTATTTAGCGCCCATTGAAGCGTAAGCAGAGGTTAGGGCTAATATTTCGGCGTGGGCGGTAGAATCGTTTAAAAGCTCTACCTGGTTATGGCCCCTTGCTATAATTTTACCATTCACCACCACCACGGCACCTACAGGCACTTCATCTGCCTCAAATGCGAGGTTAGCTTCCTTTAAAGCTTCCTGCATAAAGTATTCGTCGGGCAAATGATTCATGACGCTAAAGTAGCGTTCTTTTGTTATAATTTTTTAACCATGATGTTTTTAAACCAAACATTATCGCCATGATCTTGTAGTGCAATATGACCTGTAAAAAATTTACCAAAATCTGGCATTGATTTAAATTTACTATTTGCAATCATTGTTCTCCAAGCATCATCACCGTAGGTTGTTGAAACAACATTCACGCCATTTAAGTAAAAATCTAATTTACCTCTATAGCTTACAATTTCTGCTTGATTCCATTCGCCAACAGGTTTTACAACACCTTCTGGTCCTGCAATTAAATCATACAAATTACCTGCGCGGTGTTTGATAATTTTTCCATCACCATGACCATCATTATCGAGTACTTGCATTTCTGGTCCTGTATACCAAACGTAGTCGTATTTAGATTTGTCATCTTGCACCCAAAAAATAACACCACTGTTACCTTTTGCTGCAATTTTCCACTCTAGTTTTAAATGAAAATCTTGAAGTTCTATTTCGTTCACTAAATCGCCACCACCATTGGTTTGCCAATCGGCTTTATTAGAAGCATCTAAATGAAGAATGCCACCTTCTTCTACTTTCCATGCTTTACCAACTGTTTCTTTACCATAAGAATGCCATCCTTTGGTGTTTTTACCATTGAATAAAGTAATCCATTCTGATTTTGGTGCTACTGTTTCTTTTTTTGAATCAGCAGGTTTTGTGTTAGGTGTTTTTGTAGGTGTTGTGCTCGCAAGCAAACCACCTAGTAACATAGAAGTAAAAAATGAAGCAATCATATTTTTATTTTTTAAGGAGTAGAATATACTTTACCATTTGTTCTGCATCGGCTTCAGATAATGATGTATGCGGTGTCATTGGTATTGCGCCCCAAACACCTTGTCCACCTTTGATGATTTTTGCAGCCAACATTTTTACATTTTCGTCGGTGTTTTCATATTTTGCTGCAACGTCTTTGTAGGCAGGTCCAATATTTTTTTCACTTACTTTATGACAAGTTAAACAGTCTGATTTTCCAACAAGCTCTAAACCTTTTTGGTAATCTGGATTGCTACTTAAATCTACTACTGCAGTTGTTGCGCCTGCATCTTCTTTTTTTTCTGTTCCGCCACCACAAGCAACAATCAGTGCAAAGAGGGGAAGTGTTAGATACATCTTTTTCACGGGTACTATTTTTTAATGAGGGTTTAAAGTTATTAATCTATTCCTAAAATGGCACGATTTAATTTTTCGTTGGCACCAGTGCCAGCAAAATCGTCAAAAGCTTTTGCCGTTACTTGAATAATATTTTTTTGAATAAAGGGTGCTCCTTCTGCGGCGCCAACTTGCGCGTCTTTAATGGCGCATTCCCATTCCATAACAGCCCAGCCACTATAATTATATGCAGCTAGTTTGCTAAAAATGGCGCCAAAATTAACCTGTCCATCACCTAGTGATCTAAACCTGCCGGCACGGTCTACCCAGTTTTGATATCCACCATATACACCTTGTTTACCGGAAGGGTTAAACTCTGCATCTTTTACATGAAACATTTTGATACGCTCATGGTAATGATCGATATAACTTAAGTAGTCTAAACATTGTAATACAAAATGTGATGGATCATACAGTAGACAGGCGCGTTTGTGGTTGTTTACTTTTTCTAAAAACATTTCATAAGAAACGCCATCATGTAAATCTTCACCGGGATGCACTTCGTAACAAAGGTCTACACCATGGTTGTCAAAAACGTCTAATATCGGTTTCCATCTTTTAGCAAGTTCTGTAAAACCTGTTTCTACAAGTCCTGCAGGTCTTTGCGGCCAAGGATATACCGTGTGCCATAAGAGTGCACCACTAAAAGTTGCATGTGCATTTAATCCTAAATTTTGGGAAGCAGCTGCTGCATATTTTAATTGCTGCACGGCCCACTCCGTTCTAGCTTTTGAATTACCGCGTACATTTTCTGGTGCAAAGCCATCAAACAAACTATCGTATGCTGGATTTACAGCAACGAGCTGTCCTTGTAAATGTGTAGAGAGTTCAGTGATTTCTAAACCAGCTGCAGCAACAATACCTTTGATTTCATCGGCATAGGTTTTGCTTTCAGCTGCTTTTTGTAAATCAATACAACGGCTATCCCAGCTTGGTATTTGAACGCCCTTAAAACCCAGTGATGCCGCCCATTTGCAAATACTTTCTAAAGAATTAAAAGGGGCTGTGTCACCCATAAATTGCGCTAAAAAAATACCTGGTCCTTTAATCGTTGTCATAGTAATTGATTGATGCAGTCTTTTAAATAATATAGGGTGTCCATTTTTGATCAGAAGCGCCAGATGCCACTACGTTATCAATAAATGCCATGCCTCTTAAACCATCATTGGTGTTAGGAAAATCTAACATTTCTGGTGTTGGAGTTGTGCCATCAATTTTTGCAGATAACGTGAGTGCAAAGTTGCGGTAGATATTTGCAAACGCTTCTAAATATCCTTCCGGATGACCACCAGGCGTTCTACTATTATGAATGGCGTACTTGCTCAGTCTGTCTCCGTAGTTACCGCCTGCGCGTAAAATTTGTGTTGGTGCATCGAGCCATTTTACAAGTAGTGTATTAGGGTCGTGTTGTGCCCATTCAAGTCCACCTTTTTCGCCGTAGATTCTAATTTTTAATGCATTTTCTTCACCAGCTGCCACTTGCGATGCCATGAGTACACCTCTTGCACCATTACTAAATTGTAACAACACGTTGCCATCATCATCAAGCATACGGCCTTCAACCATGGCATTTAAATCGGCACAAAGTTGTGTGATTTGAGCGCCCGTAATATATTCGGCAAGGTGCGCAGCATGCGTACCAATATCACCCATACAGCCTGCCTTACCAGATTTTTTAGGATCGGTTCTCCAAGCAGCTTGTGCGTTTCCTTCACGCTCACTTAGTTTACTAAGCCAGCCCTGCGGATATTCTACCCATACTTTTCTAATTTTTCCAAAAACATTGTCTTGTACCATGGCTCTTGCTTGTTTTACAAGTGGGTAGCCAGAATAGGTATGTGTAAGGCAAAGCGTAAGTCCTGTTTCCTGTACTTTTTGGTGCAGTTGTTTGGCTTCGTCGAGTGTAAAAGCAATGGGTTTTTCTATGACTACATGAAATCCATGATCGAGAGCCATCATGGCAGGTGCAAAGTGTGCAAAGTTGGGCGTTACGATGGTTACAAAATCCATTCTTTCAGAAGCAGGAAGCTGGCTTTCTTTGGTAATCATTTCATCGTAGGTTAAATAAGTACGATGCTCGGGTAAAAACAAGGAAGCGCCAGAGTCTTTAGCTATTTCAGGATTGATGCTAAGCGCACCACAACAGAGTTCTATGAGTCCATCCATATTGGCTGCAAGCCTGTGAATGGCACCAATAAAAGCGTCTTTACCGCCGCCAACCATGCCCATTCTTAATTTTCTGTTCATGTTCGTTCTATTTTAAAATGTGGAACTAAAAGTAAATTTTATCGGTCAACATTTAAAATAAAAAAATTACATTTATTGAACCATATTTATCACGAACCTTTTACGATTATGCAAAACAACATTCAAAAGCAACAACTCTTTGTTGCCAGCTGCTTAGCCTTACTAGTAACTTCATTGTCTTTTGGCATTCGCGCTGGTATTTTAGGCCAGTTAGGTGAACAGTTTCAGCTAGACCCGGGTCAGCTCGGAACCATTGCTGCCACTGCCTTTTGGGGCTTTCCGTTAGCGGTTGTTATAGGTGGTTTTGTAGTGGATATTATTGGTATGAAAAAGTTGTTGTTGGTGGCATTTATATTTCACTTGGCAGGTATTTTACTCACCATTTTTGCTGGTGGCTATTGGGGTTTATTTATTTCTACGCTTTGCATTGGAATTGCCAATGGTACCGTGGAAGCAGCTTGTAACCCTCTGGTAGCAACAATTTACGCAGATAATAAAACCACCAAATTAAACCACTTTCATTTGTGGTTTCCAGGCGGTATTGTAATTGGCACCCTTATTGTATACTTTTTAAGTAAAGCCGGAATTGGTTGGCAGGTGCAGGTTGGACTGATGGCCATTCCTACTTTATTGTATGGATATTATTTTAGCAAATTAGACTTCCCTGTTACAGAACGTGTAGCAAGTGGTATCTCTACGGCTGCGATGTATAAGGCACTCCTCAATCCACTTTTTTTAGTGATGATTGTGCTGATGTTTGGAACCGCTATTACCGAATTATTTACAGGTCAATGGATTGATGTATTACTAAAAAATGTTTCTGATAATGCACTGCTATTATTAACCATCGAAACAGGTATCATGGTGATAGGTCGTGGCCTTGCAGAACCTGTGGTGCACCGATTTTCACCAACGGGTGTATTATTTTTATCGGCGGTACTATCTGCGGTAGGACTCTATATTATGGGTCATACAACAGGCAATACATTGTTTGTAGGTGCTTTCGTGTTTGGTATGGGCGTATGTTATTTTTGGCCAACCATGCTTGGTTTTGTTTCAGAAAATTTACCTGAAACAGGTGCTGTTGGTTTAAACCTAATGGGCGGTGCTGGTATGTTTGCCGTATCGGTGTACATGATATTTATGGGTGATCATTATGCGCAGTTACAAGCGTCTTCTTTAACGCCTGCACAGGCTGGACAAGCGGTACTCAATACAACGCTTTTGATTCCAGTATTTTTATCGGTAGCATTTGCAGGTTTGTTTGTTTACATGCGTAATAAAAATAAAGTAGCAGCATAATTTAAAAGAAAAAACAATGTCTAACAATAGAAGAAACGTTATTAAAAATATGGTAGCTGGAGCAGCCACTTTTGCCGCAAGCAGTGCGCTTGGATCATTAGCTACTGCTGCAACAAATACGCCTGAAACATCTATGGATAAAGGATTAAAAGGAAATATAAACCACTCGGTGTGCCGTTGGTGTTTTAATGGAATAGCATTAGAAGACTTATGCAAAGCAGCTAAAGAAATGGGTCTTGTAGGAATCGATTTAGTTGGTCCATCAGACTGGCCTATGCTAAAAAAATACGGACTTATTTCCACCATGTGTAATGGTGCAGAAATTGGTTTAACAAAAGGTTGGGCCGATAAAACCAACCATGCAGTACTGATTCAAAAATACAATGAGCATATTGATTTAGTTGCGGATGCTGGTTACACCAATCTCATTTGTTTTAGTGGTAATAGAACGGCTACGCTTGATGATCAAACAGGACTTGACAACTGCGCCGAAGGGCTTAAACAAATTATGGCACACGCCGAAAAAAGAGGTGTGACCATAATTATGGAACTACTCAACAGTAAAGTAGACCACAAAGATTATATGTGCGATAGAACAGCTTGGGGTGTAGCACTTTGTAAAAAAATTGGATCTCCTAATTTTAAATTACTCTACGACATTTACCACATGCAAGTAGATGAAGGAGACGTGATTCATACCATCAATACTTACCACGAATACATTGGTCATTACCACACAGCGGGTGTACCCGGACGTCATGAAATTGATGATACACAGGAATTGTATTATCCTGCTATCATGAAAGCCATTGTTGCCACCGGATTTACAAAGTATGTAGCACAAGAATTTATTCCAGCATCCAAAGATCCACTTGCTTCACTAAAGCAGGCCATTAAAATTTGTGATGTATAATTTATCAATCAATAACCATGAATAGAAGAGAAGCCTTATCAAGTGTTGCCCTATTACTAGGCGGAACCATTATTGGATCATCTGCTTTTTTGAGCGGTTGTAAAGCAAACCCAGATGCTGCTGCCGGTGTATTATCAGCTGCAGATATGAGTTTGTTAAATGACATCGCAGAAATTATTATCCCTACTACAAATACACCGGGTGCAAAAGCCGCTAAAGTGGGTGAGTTTATGGGTGTCATTGTAACGGATTGTTACGAAGCAAAAGATCAAAAAGTATTTAAAGATGGACTAGCATCATTGGCTGGAAAGTTTACCGCAGCAAATGCAGCAGCGCAGCAAAAAATGATTGTTGATTTAGATGCGGAAGCAAAAAAATACCAAGAAACTAAAAAAGAAGATCAGCCTACACATTATTTTACCATGATCAAACAACTTACACTTTGGGGCTACTTCAGCTCTGAAATAGGTGCTACACAAGCGCTTCGCTATGTTGCAATCCCTGGAAAATATGAAGGATGTATCCCTTACAAAAAAGGAGATAAAGCCTGGGCTACCTAGTCAGGTAGTTTTTGGTTTAAAAATATTTCATTAAAAAAATAAGTACGATGTCTATAAATAGAAGAGATTTTTTACGCGGCAGTTCACTGGCAGCGGTTGGATTAAGCTTGCCTTTTTTAAGTAAAGCCAGTTTTTTGGATGCAACAGTAGGATTTAAAATTCCAAACTTTGGTATTCAGCTGTGGACAGTTAAAGAAAACATGATGGCGGATCCAAAAGGCACCCTTGCTAAACTTGCAAGTTTTGGATACAAACAAATTGAAAGTTACGAAGGCCCTCAAGGTATGTTTTGGGGCATGGGTCATACTGGTTTTAAATCCTACCTCGATGATTTAGGTATGAAAATAGTTTCTAGCCACTGTGATAACCTAACTGATTTTGATAAAAAATCGGAACAAGCGGCGGCTATTGGCATGCAGTATTTAATTTGTCCGCACAAGGGCGCACAAAAAAGCTTAGATAGGTTTAAAGCATTTGCCGACGAGTTTAACGAGTCAGGTAAAATTGCACAAAAGCACGGCATTAAATTTGCGTACCACAATCATGATTATTCATTTATTCCAATGGATGGTCAAATGCCTCAAGATGTAATGATGAGGGGCACCGACCCTGCACTCGTTGATTTTGAAATGGACATATACTGGGTAAATGCAGCCAACCAAGATCCTATTACTTGGTTAAAAAAATATCCAAACCGTTTTAAACTTTGTCACGTTAAAGATTTAACCAAAACAGCAAACGGCGGGCATGACTCATGTGTGCTGGGCACAGGTACCATCGATTTTAAGAAGGTTTTAAAAGCAGGTGCAAAATACGGCTTAGAAACATTTATTGTTGAGCAGGAAGCCTTTACTGGATCAAATCCAATAGATGATGCTGGGCTTGATGCAAAATATATGCAGAAGAATTTTTAGAGATTGATTTTTGCGCGCATATTTCATGTTGCACTTACACGATTTTGCGCAGTGCAAAATTTTTATAGATAAAAAGGGCGCCTAAAGGCGCCCTTTTTGCTGGAGTTCGGCTATCACATTGTAGAGCCGATCAATATCGGATTGACTGTTAAAACCATTGATGGAGTATCTGAGGTACACATCATTTCCTTGGCGCATGATGGGAACTTCTATTTGATACTCTGTAAAAAGCGTACGTTGTAATAATTCAGGATCCGCTGTTTGAATAGGAATACTAATCATTTGTCCAATCCATTCGCTGGTTAATGGGCTAATGGGTGTGCTACCTAGTAAATCAAAAAAGCGTTGCGCATTTGAAAGTACCAGTGCATGACATTTTTTTGATATTTCAGCCCAGTTGTACTTCTCTATAAATTCGATACAATCCGGCACCGTTAAAAACGCCGAAAAGTCTCTGGTACCAATCATTTGATGATAATCTAAAAAAGGAGAATGGCTAGGCTTTAATGCTTTGTAGCCCCAACTTACCACGAGTGGATCGCAGATGGGTTGCACACTTTTATGCGCATATAAAAAAGAACATCCTTTAGGTGCCATCATCCATTTATGACATGCACCGGTGTAAAAATCTGCTTGCAACTTTGATAAGTCAACTTCTGTTTGTGCAGGTCCGTGCGCGCCATCCACAAACGTAATCAGTCCTTTTTGTTTTGCGATGGCACAAATTTCATGCACCGGTAATTTTAATGCGGTTGCACTCGTAATATGACTAATAAAAACCGCTTTTGTTTTTGGTGTGATGCCAGCAAAAAATTCTTCGATGAACTTTTCTTTACTAGTAATAGGGAGTGTAATTTTTTGCTTTACATATTTTGCGCCTTTTTGTGCGCAGTAATATTCCCAGGTTCTATCACATGCACCATATTCAATATCGGTGGTTAATATTTCATCGCCTGCAGCTAATGGCAAATTTTTAGCTACCATGTTAACGGCAAAAGAAGGATTGGTTACAAACACCAAATCATCTTTGTCTGCTACGCCAATATACGCTGCTAGCGCGGCTCTTGACGTTTGCAAATAGCCTGGCCCATCAAATACAATGAACTGAACGGGCTCTGCTTCAAGCACACGTTGCCATTTTTGATAGGCATCAAAAATGGGCGCAGGCGTTGCTCCAAAAGAACCAAAGTTTAAAAAAGTAATATCCTTTCTTAATAAAAATAAATCCGCAATATTTTCCATACTTGTTAAATACCTAAGCTCCAACCATCACGGTAAGTACGTTTTACAAACTGATTGGCTTCATCAAAATTGGTAATTTTCATATTAGGACCATCCCATAATAATTTAATATTTCGGCCTGGATAATTGATATTTCCTTTTGCATCTTTTGCTTGTAAATCGTAACTTCTGATAGCGAGGTTACCCATCAAAACACTCTCTGTTAATGGACCTGCAATATCAAAATGCGAACTTAAGTTTTTAGCTTCCGCGCTGTTATAGCCAGCAATAGAAGCTTCTACCCATGCAGCGTAGTGACCTGCTTCTCCATTTTTTACGCGTGCTACTGTTTGAGGAACGATGGTTGTTTCAGATAAATTAGTAGGTAATAATTTAGGAAGTACTCCATAAGTACCGCACATCATTTTTCCTTTGGTGCCAATAAAAATAACACCATTGCCACCATCACCCATCATTTCATTAGGGCCTAATTCTTCGGGACGTTCTGGTTGAATACCACCGTCCATCCAGTGTAGGGTTACGTTTGGTTTGCCAGGTTGACCTTTAAATTGAAGTGTAATATGAGAAGCTACCGGAGCACTTTCTGGATTGTAGGCTTTGTTCCAGTTTCTTACATATGGCGTTGCAACGCTACACTGTGCCGAAAGCGGATAGCCAAGTCCCATTACTGCAAATGCAGGTGCCATAATATGACAAGCCATATCACCAAGGGCGCCGGTACCATAATCCCACCAGCCTCTCCAGTTAAATGGTAATAATCCATCGATATAATCTTTTTTAGGTGCAGTACCGAGCCACAAGTCCCAATTAAGACCTGCCGGAATAGGTGAACTACTTGTAGGCCAAGCAATACCTTGCGGCCAAACTGGGCGGTCTGTGTAGCAGTAAATGGTATGTACGTCACCAATCACACCTGCGTTGTACCAGTCTTGTAATTTACGAACGCCATCGCCAGAAGCACCTTGGTTACCCATTTGAGTTACCACTTTATGTTTACGTGCAGCTTCAGTAAGCATACGCGCTTCATAAATATCGTGTGTTAATGGTTTTTGAACATATACGTGTTTGCCTAATTGAACTGCAGCCATCGCAGCTACTGCGTGCGTATGATCTGGAGTAGACACAGAAACGGCGTCAATTCTGCCTTTTTCTTTGTCTAGCATTTCTCTGAAATCTTCATAGACATTGGCTTTGGTATACCTGCTTCTGCTCTTTGCTGTTTGACGACTGTCCACGTCTGCAAGCGCTACGATATCTGCTTTTCCAGACATAAAGAAATTGTATAAATCACTTTCACCTTTACCACCTGCACCAATACCTGCAATTTGTAATTTATCGCTAGGCGCTGTAAAGCCACGTCCTAGCACACTTCGCGGAACAATATAAAAACCTGCTGCTGCAAGTAATCCGTTTCTTAAAAACGTACGTCTTGAATCTGCGGCTAACTCTTGTTTAATTTCTTGTTTGTTTGTTTCAGTTGCTGCAACTTCTTTTGAAGTAGCCAACAATTTTTTCTTTTGCTGTTTTTTCATAGGTATAGAATCGTTGAAGTAGGTTTAACCCTACATGTTTTTTGAGATGGTTAAATTATTGAAAAATGGGGAAATGCTAAAATTATATTTAGCGCCCGAACAATTCAGATAAGAGTATCGTTATTTAGGTATAAATTGCTACTATATTAACCTCTTTTTCTATGAATGAACAATTGAACGCACTTAGACAGTATTTTATGTCGGGTGCTACCCAATCTTTTGCTTTTAGGCTTTCCAAGCTGGAGGCCTTAAAAAAACTGGTGTTAGACCATGAAAAAGAGCTAGCACATGCACTACACACCGACCTTAAAAAATCGGAAGAAGAAGCTTGGGCCACAGAAGTAGGTTTTTTCTTAAATGAATTAAACTATACCATCAAGCACCTAAAAAGTTGGATGCAACCCACTAGTGTGCCTACCAATTTATTAAATCAACCTTCTAGTTGTTATACCGTTCCAGAACCACTCGGTGTCGTATGTATTATTGCACCTTGGAATTATCCGTTTCAACTTTTATTTACGCCACTGATTGGCGCGATTGCCGCAGGCAATTGCGCGGTATTAAAACCAAGTGAATTTGCAGGAGCTACTGCTGCTATCATGGGTAAAATGATCAAGCAAGTATTTCCTGAAAACTATCTTTTATACTTAGAGGGTGATGGCGCAGAAGTGTTGCCACCACTATTTGAAAATTTTAGATTCGATCATATATTTTATACCGGTAGTACGTTTGTTGGTAAAATTATTTACAAGCAAGCTGCCGAAAAATTAGTGCCCGTAACCTTAGAGCTTGGCGGCAAAAGCCCTGCTGTACTTGCCCCTGACGCCAATGTGCGCGTTGCAGCGCGCCGCATTGCCAATTCTAAATTTTCTAATTGTGGTCAAATGTGCGTGGCGCCAGATTATGTGCTCGTGCCAACTGCATTAAAAGATAGTTTGATTGAAGAACTAATTATTGCTACCAAAAAGTTTTATGGAGAAGATCCGGCAAACACAGATGGTTACGGAAAAATCATCAATGAAAAACAGTGGCAGCGACTTGTGAGTTATTTACAAGATGGCACGGTGGTGCACGGCGGAAAATCAAATGCAGCAACTTTATTTATTGAACCAACACTTTTAACAAATGTATCTGTTGATAGTAAAGTGATGCAAGACGAAATTTTTGGTCCAATACTTCCCATACTCACCTACGATACCAACGAAGAAGCGCTTGCAATTATTAACCGTCATCCAAACCCATTGGCATTTTATGTGTTTACAAACAATACAGCTTCAGAGCAGTATTGGTTAACGAGTGTTCCATCGGGAGGCGCCTGCGTTAATAATACCAGTTGGCATCTAACCAACCACGCATTACCCTTTGGTGGCAGGGGTTTTAGCGGTATGGGTGGCTATCATGGGAAATTAAGTTTTGATACTTTTTCGCATATTAAATCGGTGATGAAAACGCCAACTTGGCTCGACCCAGATTTAAAATATCCGCCGTATAAAGGCAAAGGTTGGTTGTTAAAAAAATTAATAGGTTAATGCGTACGCGTTTACAAATTATAAAACCCATGATGATAAAATTTGCGATTGTTTTTGGTGTCATAGTTGCTTCCGTACTTCTTATGAAAAAGAAAGACATGAGCTATCGGCAATCCATTTTAAAAACCATGTATCCGGTGATTATGTTTCCTGGGAAAATAATGGGGGCTAAAAATGCGGTTCAGCTAAATACAGCCAGCAAACAACCTATACAAAGTTTTTATGCGCTTAATGCCGTTTTAAATAATGGCGATTCTATTTCTTTTGAAACCTTTAGAGGCAAAAAAGTATTACTTGTAAATACGGCTTCCGATTGTGGTTATACGGGCCAGTACAAAGAGCTCGAAGCGCTCTATCAGCAGTATAAAAATAATTTAGTAGTGATAGGATTTCCTGCCAATGATTTTAAAGAGCAAGAAAAAAAATCGGACGCAGACATCGCTACTTTTTGCAAGGTAAATTATGGCGTTACTTTTTTACTCATGCGCAAAGGCTCTGTAGTAAAGGGTTCCGAGCAACAAAGCGTATATCAGTGGCTTACACAGCCAGCTGCCAACGGTTGGTGTAGTAAAGCACCCGTTTGGAATTTTTGTAAATATCTTGTAAACGAAGAAGGTGTCTTAACGGCTTACTTTCCGCAAACAGTGTCTCCACTAGATGAAGTTGTTACAACACAACTGCAATAAAATAAAATAATTACAGCGGACAGTTTTCGTGGTAGTTTATTAATTCAATGGGCGCTCTTTCTACAATAAAGTCTTTGTATACTTCTGCAATTTCATTCAGAACTTCTTCTACGCCTTCACTTTCTTTGATGGTTACTAATCTATTTCTGTAATCTTTAATGCCCGGAAGTCCTTTTAAATAGTTGGCATAATGTCTTCTCATTTCATTGATGCCTACCACTGGTCCTTTCCACGC
>JAGWVE010000100.1 GCA_018971025.1 Bacteroidota bacterium
AGGGTTCAAAAGAAAACTTTTTTATTGAGCACCATTGGACTCCCGCTTTTAATCTTTGGATTTTATGCGCTCATGATTTATTTCCAGGTTAAAACCACAGATAATTTTAAGGTAGCCGTTAGCGACCAATCAAAATTATTTAACGGAAAAATTGACGACAAAAAAAGCACCGAAGTCATTTTTAGTTTTATAGATGCAGATACTGCCGCCCTCAATAAAAAGCTAAATGAAAAAGAATTTGATGCTTACCTGTTTGTGCCAAATGATTATGATTTAAAAAAAGGTGAACCACAAATCTCTTTTAGGTCTAGCAAGGCACTTGGCTTAATGACCCGAGATAAAATAGAGGACAGAATCAACAATGCTATAGAAGAAAAGAAATTACTAGCACTTAATATATCTAAAGGTCAACTAGATAGCGCTAAATTAGAAAACAATGCTATTAGCTTTACAACCAATGATGGTAAAAAAGACAATGAAAGCAAAGTAGGCATTAGTTATGCAGTGGGCATGATTGCCGGATTTTTAATCTATATTATTTTGTTTGTGTACGGCACTATGGTAATGCGCGGTGTGATGGAAGAAAAAGTAAGTCGTATAGCCGAAGTAATTGTAAGCAGCGTTAAACCTTTTGAGTTAATGCTAGGTAAAATATTTGGCATTGGCGCCGTGGGTTTAATCCAGTTTATTATTTGGTTTGTGCTCGTATTTGGACTGCAATTTTTAATCCCAGTTCTATTCCCAGATGTGGCTTCACAAATGCAATCGGCTCCTATTCAACCAGGTGCAATGGGTGCAGCTACTGCTATCAAACAATCTGGTGCACTTCAGGGCATTATGGCTGGACTTGCTGAAATTAATTTTACACTTATACTCGGATGTTTTGTGTTTTACTTTTTAGGCGGCTATTTCATGTATGCAGCACTTTTTGCAGCAGTAGGTAGTGCAGTAAACGAAGATCCACAAGACGCACAAAGCTTATTACTTCCTATCATGATGCCAATCATTTTTGCAATGGTGATTATGACAAAGGCCGTTAATGACCCTAACAGCACACTCGCTATTTTTGGTAGCTTGTTCCCACTCACCTCTCCCATTGTAATGATGGCCAGGGTTGCACACGGCGTTCCGGATGGTGTTACCGTGGTTCAATTAATAGCTAGTATGGCATTACTAGTACTTGGATTTTTAGGCACCACTTGGATAGCTGCAAAAATTTACAGAACTGGTATTTTAATGTACGGCAAAAAAGTAACCTGGAAAGAAATGTGGAAGTGGGCTTTTAAGAATAATTAGACCTTCTTTTACTGCGCTAATGATACCCTTATTTTAACACCTGCCCTTGTACTTGTTGATGGTGCCGAAGTAGAAATGTAAGGTTGTACCCTGCGCTGATCAAAGAAGAACTGTAAATTAACCCTGCTATTTAATACATAATCTACCGAAGGTTGAATGGTGATTTCTTTTTGACCACCTGTGCCGTAGGCATTGGTTTGATCAAGTCTGCTATTGCTATTAGACACATCACGCATGGACAAATCTACTTTAACAGTAAGGTCGTTCACTAACTTGGCATTTTTCATGCCTGGAATAGTGAATGGAAGGTTCAGACCCTGTGTACGAAGACTAAATCCAAACACCCACTCGGTGCTTCGAGATTCGCTCAATTGATAGTCTACCAAACTTAAACTTAGCTGTCTGCCCTTGCGGTATTCGAAGTGCATTGACATTTGCTTATTGGTGGTAAAATCAACACCAATTAAAGGCTCAAAGCTTTCTTGCATGGTAATGTTGGGCACCAAAAAGAAAGGCACAAAATTACCACTTACGGTATCCATAAAGGATGGACCTCCTAAGCGGTATGGATCTTGATACAATAGCGCACTGTTAAAACTATTCATACTTAAGTTACCCTTGTAACTATGCGAAAAAGAAATGTTATTAAACTTAGCGGCTAGTGCTGGTATTTTTGTTAGACCGGTATAGGTCACTCTCCAATTGGGCTTAGGAATAATGCCTCCAAATGGATTGGTGCTAACCTTTGCATTTGACTGTTTTATAAGTGCAACCGTACTTGGGTCTTTTCCTGCATAGGCTGCTAAAAATGCTGGCACTAAAACATCTTGCGAATACCTGCCATACCCTTTAGCATATCCATCAGGTGTAAACTTTTGAGATGCCGGTAACGATTGCCAATAAGGGTTTGCAGCTGCTACCCGCTTAGAAACTATCAAACGGTTGTCTTGGAATGTTTTAAATGTACTTGAAATTTCGTTGGGTGTATATCCTTCAAAGAGTGTTTTAAATGAAATATAAGAAACACTAAAGCCGCCTGTTGCTAATGGATTTAAATGCTCCATTCTGCCAGCACCAAGTGTGTCTTTGTATAACTCCGAATAATCTTTGGTGAATGTTTTTTCGAGATTAACATCTATGAGTAATTCTCTAATAGGCTCTAATTGCGCTGTGATATTTAAACGCTGTTCAAAACTTTGTCTATACAAAAAGTTGAAGCCAGAATCGCGTGATAAAAGCCCTTTGGCAGCTTTTTGATTCAGCCAAGTCGTATCTGGTTGTTTACCAAAAGCATAATCAAGTCCTGGCGCCAAAGAATTAAAGTTTTGACCCAAAAATTGAGTACTGTCTGTAAAACCTGGCACCCTACTACGGTAGTTAGCAGCATAATTCACAGATAGATTTTTAACCATCGTTAT
>JAGWVE010000101.1 GCA_018971025.1 Bacteroidota bacterium
CAACTTTTACAATATTAAAAGGTCTAGTAACTTTTTGCGCTGTTTGAAAACTGGTAATAGAAGCGCCAGTTGTAAGTACTATTTCTAGCGCGCGCATAAGGCGCTGTGGATTGTTTTGCTCAGCGGTTTGGTTCCAGTATACCGGATCCTTTTTTTGAACCTGCTCTTGCAACGAGGCCAATCCATTATTTTCATAATCTGCAATAATAGAATTTCTTAGCGCAAGATCAACAGTTGGCATAGCGTCTATCCCTTCACAAAAGGATTTAATGTAAAGGCCTGTACCACCTACCATTACAGCGGTTGTATTGGTTTTAAAAATTTGAGCAGCAGCGTCTAAGGCATATTTTTCAAATACCCCCGCATTGACTTCTTGGTGTATAGAATGAGATCCTATAAAATAATGCTTTGCGGCCGCGAGTTCTGCTGATGTGGGTTTTGCGACACCAATAGAAAGTTCTTGGTAACACTGCCTTGAATCGGCAGAAATAATAGCTGTTTTAAAATGATGGGCAAGCTCAATCGCAAAGGCTGTTTTGCCTACTGCCGTAGGACCTACAATAATAATTACCGTGGGCTGTTGTGGATTAAAATCACTACTACTAGATAGCAGTGCTAAGACTTTATTAATATTCGTCTTGTCCATATTCGTCTTGACTATCTACAACATCGTCATCTGCATCATCACTACCATTATCTTCTTCATCACCTTCTTCTCCAAAACCATCGGCAGCTTCCGATAAGTCATACTTTTCTTCGATGTCGGCAAACTTATTACCTAATAAGCTTTTGGTACCATATTGCTGTGGGCCAATGCCTTCGATGCGTGTAGTTGCCGGGTATGTAAGAGACGTGTCTGTTTCTTTACTTACGTTAATCAGTTCAATTAAAAACAACCATCCTTTTGCAAAGTCGTATTCATATACAAACTTTTGATTGGTATTGATAATTTCTGTTCCAATTGCAGTGTCTGCCATAAGTAATGGCGGCGCTACATATTTTTTATCGTACACTTCAAAACTTATTTCACGTCCTTGCAACCACTTGTCGTTACTTCTATAAAAAGTAGCCTGATGCTTGGTATCAAATTCATACGCTTTTAAAATGGCGTAATGTAGTTCTGCAAAAGTTTGTGTGTGCTTGATGCATATATCTCTGTAAACCGCGTCATCTTCCTCTAAATACACCCTAAATTTTAAAACAGCCATGCTCTTTTGTTTATTTTGCTAAAATACAATTATTTATACGGGGCGAAGGCCTAAAGTAGCTGCTTTTTCAAGCATAAAATTTGTGGCGGCCTCGTATTCGTTGGGGATAATGCCATCCAAAATAGCTTCCCTAATGGCGTCTTTAAGGATGCCTACTTCTTTGGAAGGTGCTAGCCCAAAGGTTTCCATGATCATTTCACCCGTTACCGGTGGCTGCCAATTACGGAGCCTATCCCCATCTTCTACCTCCTGAATTCTGGTACGTACCATTTCAAAATTTTGCAAATAGCGCTTTACTTTTTGCTTGTTTTTGCTGGTGATATCGGCACTACACAATAGCATCAAACTTTCAATGTCTTCGCCCGCATCAAAAATTAAACGCCTAATGGCACTATCTGTAATATTTTCTTTGGTTAAACTAATGGGCCTCAAATGCAACAACACTAATTTTTGCACGAGTTTCATTTTCTCGTTTAACGGAAGTTTTAGTTTGGTAAATATTTTAGGCACCATGCGTGCACCCACAACTTCATGACCATGAAACGTAAAGCCAAAACCTTCTTCAAACTTTTTAGTAGCTGGCTTTGCGATATCGTGTAGTAATGCCGCCCAGCGTAACCATAAATCGGGCGTGCTAGCCGCCATATTATCTAATACTTGAAGCGTGTGGTAAAAATTATCTTTATGGCCCATGCCGTCAATATTTTCGGCACCATATAAGTCTACGAGTTGCGGAAATATTTTATGGAGTAAGCCTACCTTAAAAAGTAAATCAAACCCTACCGATGGTTTATCGCAAAGCATAATTTTATTGAGCTCTTCGGTGATCCGCTCCTGCGATATTATACTAATCCGGTGTGCACTATCTGCAATGGCATCAAGGGTTTCAGGCACAATGGTGTATCCTAATTGACACGCAAAACGAATGCCTCTTAGCATGCGCAGTGGATCATCACTAAATGTTTGATGCGGTGCTAAAGGTGTTTTAATAATTTTATCCTGAATGGCCTGCAGTCCTCCAAAAGGGTCTACCAATTTACCAAATGCTGCTTCATGTAATCCAATAGCAAGTGCATTGATGGTAAAGTCTCTTCTATTTTGATCATCTTCGATGGTACCGGGGCTCACACTTGGTTTTCTACTATCTGCTGCATAACTTTCTTTGCGGGCACCCACAAACTCAATGATAAAATCATCAATTTTTATTTGCGCTGTTCCAAAAGTTTTAAAAAATGCAACCGTAGGCTTTGGAGCAAAAAGTGCTGCTACTTCATGTGCTAATGCAATACCATCTCCTATACAAACCACATCCACATCGGTGGTAGGACGTCCAATAATTTTATCACGCACAAATCCTCCAATTAAATAAGCAGGCACACCCAGCTTATCTGCTGCGGCACCTATTTTTTTAAAGAGTTGGGTTTCGTGTGGTGAACAATTAATTTCCATGCATTGCAAATGTAGCGCTTTG
>JAGWVE010000055.1 GCA_018971025.1 Bacteroidota bacterium
CAAATAACTAAAATTGAAGCGGTATTATCAGGCACGTTAAATTTTGTATTTAATAATTATGACGGCACAAAACCTTTTGCTGATGTGGTAAGACAAGCGCAAGAAGAAGGTTACACTGAGCCAGATCCTCGCTTAGATTTAGGTGGAACTGACGTTATGCGTAAAATCATGATTTTAGCTAGAGAGTCTGGCAAAGTGATAGAGATGGATGACATTGCCAATGAATATTTTTTACCGATGTCTTGTTTTGAAGGTTCGGTAGAAGATTTTTATAAAGAAATGCTGGTGCAAGAAGCGCATTTTAAAAAGTTGTATGACGCAGCAGCTGCAGACAATTGCAAATTAAAATTTGTAGCATCTTATGAAAATGGAAAAGCAAAAGTGGGACTGCAACATATTGCCCCCACTTCAGACTTTTATCATCTATACGGCAAGGATAATCTGGTTTTATTTTATTCTGTGCGTTATCCTGAGCAGCCTCTTGTTGTAAAAGGTGCTGGTGCTGGCGCAGAAGTAACAGCCTCTGGTGTTTTTGCAGATTTAATAAGAACCGCTAGGGTATAAAAATTATATGATGGATTTAAATAAAATAGTTCGTGTTCATGCGCCTGCAACTGTTGCCAATATGGTTTGTGGATTTGATGTGCTAGGTTTTGCAGTAGCGGCTCCTTACGATGAAATGCAGGCTAGGTTTATATCAACACCTGGTGTTACTATTGTTAATGCCGATCATTACAATTTACCAACCAACCCAGCGCAAAATGTTGCCGGCGCAGCATTATTAGCCATGCTAGAAGAATGTGAACCAGGCATTGGTATAGAACTGACCATTAAAAAAAATATTAAACCCGGAAGCGGTGTAGGTTCTAGTGCTGCTAGTGCTGCTGGTGCTGTTGTTGTTGCAAATATTTTATTAGATCATCGTTTTGATAAAGTAGACCTTGTTCGCTTTGCCATGAATGGTGAAAAATTAGCTTCAGGCGTAAAACATGCTGATAATATTGCACCATGTATTTATGGAGGCGTAACACTGATTCGCTCAATTTTTCCCTTAGATATTATTGCATTAACGCCGCCAGATTTATATGTAACCATTGTGCATCCGCAAATTGAAGTGCGTACATCTGATGCTCGAAGTATTTTAAAGCAGCAGATTTATTTAAAAGATGCAATCAAACAATTTGGAAATGTAGCGGGCCTTGTGGCTGGACTTTTACAAAAAGATTATGCACTAATTGGCCGTTCCTTAGAAGATGTTTTGGTTGAGCCTGTTCGTAGTATTTTGATTCCAGGATTTGATGCTATTAAGTCTGAAAGCCTTGCAGCTGGTGCGCTTGGTGGTGGTATTTCTGGATCGGGACCTTCCATTTTTATGCTCAGCGAATCTGAATCAACAGCACTTGCCGTTGAAAAAGCTATGAAAAAAGTATGTGAAAATTTAGCCCTTTCACACCATACCTATGTAACCAATATTAATAACACTGGAATCAAAGAAGTAGATTCTTTATCTTTTTAATATGCAGTATTTTAGTTTAGCAAAAAATGCTCCTGCCGCCGATTTTAAAACGGCTACCATACTGGGTCAAGCTCCAGATAAAGGATTGTATTTTCCTGAAACGCTTCCTGTTTTATCCCCTGAATTTATACAAAGCCTTCCGCGTATTTCAAAAAATGAAATGGCTTTTAAGGTTATGAAGCCTTATGTTGGCGGTGCAATTCCGGATAGTGACTTGCAAACGATTGTTCAGGAAACACTTGATTTTGATATTCCACTTGTGCCCATTTTATCCAATATAGCTTCTTTAGAATTGTTTCATGGACCCACGCTTGCGTTTAAAGATGTAGGAGCGCGTTTTATGAGTAGATGTTTGGGTTATTTTTCTAAAAGTTTAGATGCTACAATAACTGTGCTAGTAGCTACTTCGGGAGATACGGGAGGCGCAGTGGCCAATGGGTTTTTAGGCGTGCCTGGTGTAGAAGTTGTTATTTTATATCCTTCTGGCAAAGTGAGTCCAGTGCAAGAGTTGCAACTTACTACTTGTGGTAAAAATATTACTGCGCTTGAAATAGACGGTAGTTTTGATGATTGCCAGGCTATTGTAAAGGCTGCATTTATGGATTCAGATTTACAGCAAAAATTATTTTTAACTTCTGCTAATTCTATCAATGTAGCAAGGTGGCTTCCTCAACAACTTTATTATTTTATTGCTTATCAGGAGTGGCTCAAAACTGCAAATAGTACTAAGCCCCCCGTTATATCGGTTCCAAGTGGAAATTTTGGAAATATTTGTGCCGGATTACTAGCAAAAAAAACGGGATTACCGCTCGGGCATTTTATTGCAGCTTGCAATATCAATGATGTAGTACCTCAATACCTTGCAACTGGAAACTATGCATCCGTAAAAGCGCAGCCAACAATTTCCAATGCCATGGATGTTGGCGATCCAAGTAATTTTGTTAGAATCATGGAACTTTTTTCGCATTCATTTGAAGGTTTACAACAGGTTATTTCTGGTGATACTATTTCTGATGCTATCACTGCAAAAACAATACAAGAAGTATATGCGCAAACAGGCTACATTTTAGATCCGCATGGTGCAGTTGCATATAAAGCCCTTCAAAATTATGTAAAGGAACATCCTTTGGAAGCGGGCTTTATTTTAGAAACGGCACATCCAGTTAAGTTTCCTGAAATTGTGGAAGCGTCTATTGGTCATGCACTAACTATACCAGCACAAGTACAACCACTATTTAGTAAAGAAAAAATATCGGTTCAATTACCTGCTTCATTTGAAGCAGTCAAAGACTGGCTCATGCCTGGATAGTTTTCTACCCATTCAAATGTAGGGTGGTATTTATTTTGTAATGCTTGAATAAAATGGGCGAGGTGTGCTAGTGCCGTATTTGAGTGAAACAAGAAATCATGAAATAAAATAACAACATGCTTTTGGTGTTGTCTATTTTTTATAGTGAGTTCACCTACTTTTTTAATGAGGGTATCTACGTATCTCATTTGTTTAGAAGCGCCCATGCGCCACTCAGCGTCCCATCCAATAAAGCTTTGTGGTAGCATTAAAGAGTCTGTAAGTTTTATTACTTGATACGCATCTTCTTTAGTACCTCTTCTATAATCTCCAATTTTCCAGGAATTGGTTCCTGGTAACCTAGTGATATTTGACGTTAACCCTAAAAATGATTTATTGTGTTCAATATCTAACCAAACACTATCTGGATGTGCGTAATAACTATGCAACTTTCCATTTGTAATGGCGTGAGAGTAGGTGTGGTTGTATATTTTAAATAAAGGATTGTTTTTTTCTGCTAAAAAAGTACTGTCGTATTTTTTTGACCACTGCATTTGAGATCCTACAATAAAAAAACTAGCCTTAATGCTTAGAGCAGATAAAAGACTGTCAATAGCAGGTGTTGTTGAATAAGGCCCGTCATCAAAAGTGAGATAAATAGTAATGCCGGTATCTATTCTATTTTCAATAATAGCATCTTTGGTGCTATTTGTGTCTTCCTCTGTTTTTGAGTCACTATCTTTTATAGATTTTATCTCTGGCGTTTGACATGCAAAAACAAAAAAGGACCCTAAAATCAATAAAAACCAAATTCTCATTGCGCACTTAATTAAAGAGAGCGCAAGTTACTGAAACTATAGCTAAACAGGGCTTAGTTAACGGTTATTTCGCTCATAAAAAACCATCCTGGGGTACCCTTTCCTTGATGCCAACTTGGTAATTTTTTAATAGGCTGCCCCGTTACTTTTAAATAACGGTACGAAACTGGTGCATAGTTTAAAGCTAACATCTGAGCAAAAGGCGCATCATTGGTAGTTGGCATTTCTGGTTTGATGTTTGCTAGAGGTTTCCATGTTTTATTGTCATTACTGCCCCATGCCATGAGTGAAACAGGCGGTAATATATAGGACGTAGTCGCATGAAGTGCGTTCACCATAATTTTACTGGAGGTTACGCTACTGCCCATGTCAAGTATAACCGTTGCTTCGTTATTTTGATAGCCAAGCCATTTGCTTGAAAAATCTTTAAAATCTGCTAAATCTAAATCCGTTAACACCGTGGCAGCATTCATATTATATTTTGCATCGGGAGGCGTTACTAATTTGTAAGCCGCAACAGGGAAACCGGCTTTCATATAAAAATTTCTAACAGTGGCACTACCATTCCATCCTGCCTTAAATGCACGAACACTCAGCGTTGTAGTGTTGTCCAGTAAAATAGGTTTTGTGTAAACCAAGCTTGTGCTGCTATCCGGATCTGTGCCATCAAGTGTGTACCTGATGGTAACCCCTTTGATAACATGTTTAATTTCGATCGGTTGATTTTGTTTGAAATAACCACTAGGTAAAGAAATTACAGGATCGTTGAGTGTAATAATAAGGGTATCTGCACCATCAAAACCGTAGTCTATTTTAATTTGAGCATATTGCTTGCTCATCGCTTTAATATCTGAAGGTTTAATTTTTGTATCCCAAACAAAAATCTCTGTAATATTTTTATTACTCAATAATGTTTTTAAACCCTGCATGGTAACAGCTGTTCCTGCCACTGATACCGAATTGATTTTTTTCATGGATGCAATTTCTGCCATGCTTTTGTCTGTAACATTCGAATAGTTTACGTTTAATCTTTTAAGATTAGGTAGTTTACTTATCCAACTAATATCTGCATCAGTTACAGGCATTTTAGCTGCATACAAATGAACAATTTGTTCTTTGATAGGGTCTAACTCTGTAAGCTTGCTTGAACTATACATGGTTTGACCATAAAATGATACGGCAAGTGCAGGAGATTTTTCACCCAATTGCTTGATCACTCTATAATTTGATTTTAGTTGATCAATAGCCGATTCGCTAGCAGCATCAAAATCATATTTTTCCTCTTTCGCTAAATAAGGCTTGACATATTCTTCTGCTAAAATGCGCAAAGTATCGGTGGTAGGGAAGCTGATAATTTTTTTATCGAAAGGCGCTCCTTTTTGAATCCATGCTTCTAAAATGGCAAGCTCGGCAGGTGTTAATTGCGGCTTGTCTATAGGGGGCATATGTTTTTTATCAGAAAGTGGAAGGTGCGCTCTTGTGATGATTAAACTTTTAAGTAGGTCACCTGCCACCACAGCTTTTCCGGATTTTCCACCCGTAACAATACCAACAGAATCACTTAGGGATAAGCCTCCTTTTTTATTGCTGTTGGTATGACAAGTACCACATTTTTCTTTAAATATCGTAGCAACTACATTTGGATACAGACGCGCTTCTTGTAAAGTTAAAGTGCTAGGCTGGTTTTTATAAAGAGGTGCCGTTAAAAATCCTTCGCCATGGGTAAGTGTTGCACCAAAATGCCCTGTTAGTATGGTAAGAAAAAATAAAACAACAGCACTAGAAACGGCTAATTTTTTATTGGATTGAATATAGTTATGATAACTATAGAGTATCCAAGCCAATAGTGCAACTGAGGTTCCAGACCATTTGTGCCATTGTAAAGTATCTCCACTTGTGCCCTCTTCGGAAGCTAATAAAATACCCATGATAGCCGTAAAGATGGCCGTTAGTGCGCCAAACAATCTAACATGATTAAAAATGCTTTGCGTAGATGGATTATCCGGAATAAAGGATGTAACAATAGATATGAGTAGAAGTGTGATAGGTAAATGTAAAAGTAAAGGATGCATGCGCCCAGCCACTTGAAGCCACACTGGTATTTGTAGTTTATCATCAAATACAAATAAAATACCTAACAAAAAAAGTCCTGCAAATGCAAGCGAACTTGCTACTTTCTCAATCCATTTCATAAGTGCACTATGCTTGTGTTAATTTATAAGGGTATACTTTTCCTGAAGCCCATTGAGCTACGTAAAGGCTGCCTTCGTCATCTACACAAACATCGTGTGGATGTGCAAATATTTTTTCGGTTTGTTGTAGTGTGTTTAATTTTCCATTTGTGTATACAGGTTCAGATCCACCAATATTTGAAACCACTTTATTTTCTTTATTTAAAATGGTAACAAATCCACTCGCTTCTACACCCATATTTGGAGAACGGAGTACTGCAGCATATAAATAATCGCCACTAATTACAGGCCTACAAACACCAGCGCCTGGTACATGAATTACTTCTAATAATTTTCCTTCTAAAGAAAATCTTTTAAAGCAGGCTCTGTTTCTGTCGGTAACAATAAGCGTAGGCGTAGCATTTCTATAATCGATACAAATACCGTGTGCATTGTCTAGGTATTGTTCTCCCTCACCTCTACCGCCAAATGCATTTTTTAATTTTCCATTGGCATCATAGTGTAAAATATATTGAGCACCATAACCATCAGCGATATAAAATTCGCCATTTTCTAAAACAGCGGTTTCGGTTGGCACAAATTTTTCTTTGCTAGCATATGGTCCAACTTCGGCGGGTGGATCAATGGTAAATAATATTTTTCCATCGATGGTGGTTTTGTAAACCTGATGTCTATTGGTGTCCGTAATAAATAAGAAATCTTCTTTACCCGTTTTTTGAATTGTTAATCCATGCGCACCTGGAAATTCTGTTCCCCAACTTCCTTTGAGCTTACCAGACTTGTTGTAAATAATAATATTATTTTTTGTTTCGTTGGTTAACAATATGATATGACCTTTACTGTCTTGTACCATTTCGTGGCAGTCATTGACAGGTGTTTTTTCGGTGTTTAAAATACCCCACTTGGTATCGAGATAATATTTTTTATCGTTATGACCGTAAACAGGTCCTTTTGGTTTTGCTAATAAATCTTTGGTGATGAAAAAACTTGCACTTGCTAAAGCAGAAGTTTGAATAAATTTTTTGCGGTTCATAGGTTTTATTTTATGCGATAATATTATTTACAACGTTTCCGTATAAGTCTGTTAAACGGTATCTTCTTCCTTGAAATTTATAGGTTAATCTTTCGTGCTCTAATCCTAAAAGATTTAAAACCGTTGCCTGAAAATCATGCACGTGTACAGGATCTTTGATGATGTTATAACCAAAGTCATCGGTTTCTCCATGCACGATACCTGGCTTCACACCTCCACCAGCCATCCAAATACTAAAGCAGCGCGGATGATGATCACGTCCATAATTATCTACAGTCATTGGGCCCTGACAGAAATTGGTTCTGCCAAATTCACCACCCCAAATAACAAGGGTTTCATCTAATAAACCTCTTTGTTTTAAATCTTTAATAAGTGCTGCGGATGGTTGGTCAACATCTTTTGCCTGACCACGCATTTCGTTGGGAAGGTTACCGTGTTGGTCCCAACCTTGGTGGTATAATTGAATAAAGCGAACACCACTCTCAGATAATTTACGCGCCAGTAAACAATTAGCTGCATACGTGCCTGGTACCAAACAATCTGGTCCATACATTTTGATCACACTATCTGACTCTTTAGAAGTATCAATAATTTCAGGAACGGCAGTTTGCATGCGGTACGCCATTTCATACTGCTGAATTTTAGCAGCAATTTCTGGATCACCATATTGTTCGTATTCTAAATTATTAAGCGCTGCAATTTTGTCAAGCATTTTTCGGCGTGCATTTCTATCCATGCCTGCCTGATCTTGTAAATATAAAATTGGATTATCACCACTACTAAATTGAACACCCTGATGTACTGAATCTAAAAATCCGTTGGTCCATAATTTAGAATATACGCCCTGACCATTTCCTTTACCTCTAGATAATAGCACACAAAATGCTGGCAGGTTATTGTTTTCTGTACCAAGTCCGTAACTCACCCATGAGCCCATACTAGGTCTATTGCCTTGTTGAGCACCCGACTGAAAAAAGGTAAGTGCTGGATCGTGGTTGATGGCTTCTGTGTGCATGGATTTGATAATACATAAATCATCTACTACAGATGCCATATGCGGAAACAAATCACTGACATACGTGCCTGATTTCCCATACTGTTTAAAGTCGTAATAAGAGCCTATCAATGGAAATTTTGTTTGATTGGCTGTCATACCCGTTAAACGTTGCCCATTTCTAATGGACTCCGGTAAATCTTCACCCATTCTTTCACGGAGCATGGGTTTATAATCAAAAGTTTCCAGTTGCGAAGGAGCGCCATTTTGAAATAAATAAATTACACGCTTTGCTTTTGGGGCAATATGCGGAACTGCTTTCATGATGGCATCTTCTGTACTTTCACCGCCACCAAATAAATCAGGTATTAAGAGTGAGCCTAATGCTGCACTACCTAATCCAAGACTCATTCTAGAAATAAATTTTCTTCGATTTGCGTTAAGGCCGTGTTCGAGTAATTCTTTTTCCATGGTTTATGTTTTTGTGATCGCTTCTTGCATGTTATAAATAACCTGAATGGTTTGCATAGCTGCAGCGAGATCAACGATTTGTTTTGTTCTTGCTTGATAGGCGCCAGGCTCAATTAATGTAGCCGCTTTCTTTTTATCTTTTGATAATTCTTTTTTTGTTTCTTCATAAAAAGACACAAGTGTTTCAATTTCTTTTGCACTTGCTTGTCTACACAAAATAGATCTAAAAGCTTTTTCAATAAGTGTATTGGTGCCAGGTTGTTGTTGTAGTAATTTATCGGCAAGTGCTTTTGATGCTTCTAGTACTGTTGGGTCGTTGAGCATGATAAGCGCTTGAAGTGGGGTGTTGGTTCTATATCTTGTTACTTGACACTCGTCTCTATTGCTTCCATCAAACATCATCATTGATGGCGGCGGCACGGTTCGTTTGATAAAAGTATACATACCTCTTCTGTACAAAGCTTGCCCAGTATCTTGCATGTACTTATTTAAAATACCTCTACCTGAAGTGGCTAGTTCCCATAGTCCTGGTGGTTGATATGGCTTAACACTTGGTCCGCCAATCATTTTATTAAGAAGGCCGCTACTAGATAAGAGCATGTCTCTTACAAGCTCTGCCGAATAACGAACCCTTGGTGCGTAAGACCAATATATATTTAATGGATCTACTCTTTTTTTGGTGTCAGAAATTTCACTGGATTGTTGATAGGTTGCAGATAATACAATTTGCCTTACCAGTCTTTTGATATTCCAACCGTTGTCTCTAAAGTCTACGGCCAACCAATCTAGAAGTGCTGGGTGTGTAGGTAAATTTCCTTGCATACCAAAGTCGGCAGCAGATTTTACGAGTCCTCTACCAAAAAATTCTTGCCACATTCTATTTACATAAACGCGCGCTGTTAAGCTGTTTCGTTTGTCAAATAGCCATGTAGCTAATCCAAGTCTATTTTTAGGAAGTGAAGGGTCAAATTTTAAAACAGAATTTGGTGTTCCTGGTTCAACTTCAACCGTTTTGGCTGCATAATTACCTCTCGCTAAAATATACGTTTTGCGAACGGTATCTAAATCACCCATAATGGATACTTCTAATTTATTGGTATCCATTTTGTTGATGAATTTTAAAATACCTTTTACATCATCATTGGTGATGTCCATGCGTGGATTTTTTGCATAGGTAACAGGACCGCCAACAGTAGATTCCAATCCCACTTCTTTTACATTATTAAAAAATGCAAAAAGTTGATAGTAATCTTTTTGTGAAATAGGATCGTATTTATGATCGTGACACTTTGCACATTCTACTGTGAGTGCCAGCATGGAGCGTCCAAAAGTATTGGTTCTGTCCGCAGCATATTCGATTCTATATTCTTCATCAATAACACCACCTTCTTCAGTGATTTTATGATTTCTATTAAAACCTGTGGCTAATATTTGTTCTTTGGTGGCACCTGGAATTAAATCACCGGCTAATTGCCAAGTTACAAATTCGTTGTAAGGTAAATTTTTGTTGAATGCATAAATCACCCAATCTCTCCAAGGCCACTGACTTCTATAATTGTCATCTTGATAACCGTGACTGTCTGCATAGCGCGCAATATCTAACCAACTAATGGCCATTTTTTCTCCATACTGCGGCATGTTTAATAATTTGTCAACTAGTTTTTCATAAGCATTGTTACTATTATCATTGACAAATGATTTTGTTTCCGCTTCTGTTGGTAAAATACCAATGAGGTCCATGTAAACGCGTTTAACAAGCCTTTCTTTTTCTGCTACTTTATTTGGCGATAAACCTTTCTCGTCCATTTTATTTAAAATAAAATAGTCAATTTCATTTTTTGGCCAGCTATCGTCACTTATCGTTGGAAGTGGTAATTTTTTTGGAACAGTAAACGCCCAATGTGGTTCATATTTTGCTCCTTGTTCAATCCATTTTTTGATAATGGCAACTTCGTTTTCAGTGAGTCTTGGTAATTTACTTGATGCCACCGGCATAACAAGACTAGAATCTGTGGTGGTGATTCTTTGAAATACTTCAGAGAGTTCTGGTTTGCCCGGAACGAGCGCATGTTTTGAAGGGTGTTCTTGTAATGATTTATACGCTTCACTTTCGAGATCCAATCTTAAACCCGCTTCTCTTTTTTTAGCATCGGGTCCATGGCAGCTAAAACATTTATCAGATAATATGGGCCTTACATCATAATTGTAACTTACAATTTCAGGCACTTTAATACCATCCACGGCAGAAGTTCTAAATGAGTAGTAAGCCAGCACTCCAACAATCAGGCAAATGCTTGCCAAAATGAGCAATCGTTTATTGAACATGAAAAACACTTTTAGTATGGCAAATCAGTACTTAAATATAAATCTTTATCGTGCCATTTCTTTGTCAATAAGTGACACAGATAAAAAAGTAACTAAAACGGCCAAAAAAGAGCTGTTTATCTATCTAATATTAAATATTTTATATACGTAAAGTATAGATAATGAAAATATTAATATATTTCAGTTACTACTTCTTGCGTTAATATTGATGTGTAAAATGCATATTCTGTTGTAGCAGTATGCTAATAATTCATTTATTTTTAAGCAGAAACTAAATGCTATGGGTTTAAAACTGTTTGTGCAGCATAAAAAGGGTGGCTTAGGGGTACTGCTCGTGTTGGTTTGCAGTGGCATGATTTGCGCACAGTTGGATCAAAAAAATGTTGGGGTTTCAAATAAAAAATACACAGCAAAGGCTGCAAAACAAACAATTGTAGTGGATGGAAAATTAACCGAGAAGGATTGGAAGCGCGCCCATGTATTTGCTGATTTTGAAGATATTGAAGGTGGAGATAAACCTAAGCCAGCATTTAAAACGGAAGTTAAAATGACATGGGACACTCAATATCTATATATAGGAGCTGTGTTGGAAGAACCTCATTTATGGGGCACTTTAAAAAAATATGATGATATTATTTATAGGGATCATGATTTTGAAGTGTTTCTAGATCCAATGGGTGATGCCGAACAATATTTTGAAATAGAAATAAATGTACTAGGTACACTTATGGATTTGTATATGAACAAGCCGTATAAAAAAGGCGGCACATTTGATTTGGGATGGAATACAACAGGAATTATTACAGCCGTACATGCAGCCGGAACCATTAACAACAATTCCGATATCGATAGCAATTGGACGGTTGAAATGGCGATACCATTTGCTGCTATTTCAAAATTAAATAGAGCAGCTACACCTTCTAGTACAAAACCTTGGCGCATTAACTTTTCACGTGTACAGTGGACGTTGGAGCCTCTTGGAATGAGCTATCAAAAAAAATTAAAAGAAAATAAAAAACCAATTTCGGAACACAATTGGGTGTGGAGCCCAACAGGTATTATAGATATGCACGTTCCGGTAAAATGGGGCTATTTATATTTTAAAAATTAAATCAAATATCATGTCAAACAACCGTAGACAATTTTTAAAAAATAGTATTGGAACCGCTGCTGCCGCTGGCTTTGCCACATTGCCAGCCATTGCAAATATGCCCGTAAGTGCAGATGCAAAAAAACATAAAAACAAACACTGGATTTGGATCAATCCAAATAGAAAAGATGAAGTTGCAATACTTAAAAAAAGATATAAAGCATTTTATGATGCAGGCATTAGGGGCATATTATTTGAAGCAGATAGTGAAATGCATTACACCGAAGCAAAAAATGTAGGACTAGAAGCGCATCGTTGGAATTGGACCATGAATAGGGGCGACGTTTTAAAACAACATCCAGAATGGTCGGCAATTTCTCGTACAGGAGATTCATGTGCCACCAAGCCTCCGTATGTTGGATATTATAAATGGTTGTGTCCTTCAAAACCCGAAGTGCAAGATTTTTTAAAAAATGAAGCGGATACTATTTTATCCAAAAATTATATTGATGGATTACACCTCGATTATATTCGTTTTTGCGATGTGGTGCTTCCTTTAAATTTATGGGACACGTATAAATTAGATCAACGTACCGAGCTTCCTGCTTACGATTTTTGTTATTGCAAAACATGTAGAGATGCATACGCTGCTAAAACTGGAAATGATCCATTATCACTTCGCTTTCCGGAAGCACAAGTATCTTGGCGTTTATTTAGATATCAGGCCATCAATAATGTGGTCAATGAACTAGCAGTGGTAGCGCACAATCATCATAAAAAAATTAGTGCTGCTGTTTTCCCCATGCCAGAGCTAGCTCGCCGAATGGTTAGACAAGATTGGACCAATTGGAATTTAGATATGGTTTTTCCAATGATCTATCATGGATTTTATCAAGAGGGGGTGGCATGGATTGGGGATGCTGTAGCAGAAGGCGTTCGTTTCTTAAAAGAAGGCGTGCCACTATATGCAGGGCTATTTTTATCCGACTTTAAAAATCAAGCGGAATTAGCTTCGGGTATCAAATACGCTATGGACAATAAGGCTGCTGGTATCTGCTTTTTTGGAGGTGTATCTGACGAAGTGCTAGCTACCTTAAAGCAAGCTACCTCTTAAAGAGGTATTGTTTTGTTGAACTTAGCCCATAAAAACGTTTAATATTATTGTCTCCTTGGGCGTCTTACAAATTTTAAGGACTGTATATTACAGATTGTAGCACTATGTTATAGAGCCAATCCTGTTTTTTAGTTGATTTTTAGTCGTATCCGTGATGTTTTCAAACATACACGCAATTTGTTATACGATTTAGAAATATGTACAAGCAACTAATTTTTTCATTTGTATATGCAACTCCTCCAGTTGTAGTTATTACACCAGCGAATGCGGCTACGGCAAGCTTAGCGGCATCACAGGCAGTTTGGATAGATATTACAGCCGCTGGTTTTACCATCA
>JAGWVE010000102.1 GCA_018971025.1 Bacteroidota bacterium
GATTTGGTGAGTAGTGGTTCTACTTTATTTTCAAACGGATTACAAGAAGCGGAAACTATTTTATCATCGGAAGCAGTGCTTGTAGCTACTAACAATTTGGAGGCACAAAAGCAGCAAATAATAGACCGTTTACTTTTTAGAATTGAATCTGTAAAAAAAGCACGAAATACCAAATACATTTTATTGAATGCACCCAATGATAAATTAGCGGAGATCATTGCGCTATTGCCTGGCATGAAAAGCCCAACCGTACTGCCTTTGGCAGAAGCTGGATGGAGTAGTGTACATAGTGTACTCAACGAAAATGATTTCTGGGAAATTATTGAGCAGTTAAAAGCCGCTGGTGCGCAAGGAATTTTAGTAGTACCTATCGAAAAAATGGTAATATAAAAATATTGTATGAAAATAATTGAAAACCCTTTACAAGCATCGCTTCCGGAATTACTGCAAAGACCAGCCATGGATCATGCTGCACTCTACACAGTGGTGCAAGGTGTTTTAGAAGCTGTAAAAAAGGAGGGTGATAAAGCGGTTGCTGCTTATACCCAAAAATTTGATGGCGTTACATTGGATCAAACGGTAGTAAGCGATGCCGAAATCAATGAAGCTGCATTAGCACTAGCACCTGCATTAAAAGAAGCTATACAAGTAGCTGCAAAAAATATCAGGTGTTTTCATGAAGCGCAGGTTCCTGCAGCAGTAAAAATAGAAACCATGCCAGGGGTAAGTTGCTGGCGTAAAAGTATTGGGATAGATAAAGTAGGGCTTTATATTCCGGGTGGATCGGCACCCTTATTTAGTACCGTTTTAATGCTTGGCATACCGGCCGTTATTGCAGGATGCAAAGAAATTATTTTGTGTACACCGCCTGCTTCAAATGGTAAAGTACACCCAGCTATACTATATGCAGCATGGGTGGTGGGTATCAAAAATATTTATAAGATTGGAGGCGTGCAAGCTATTGCGGCCATGGCTTTTGGCACCGAAACGGTGCCAAAAGTGTATAAAATTTTTGGTCCCGGCAACCAATATGTAACTGCGGCAAAACAACTGGTGCAACAAACGGGTGTGGCTATTGATATGCCTGCTGGCCCAAGCGAAGTATGTGTATTAGCCGATGAAACATGTAATCCGGCTTTTGTAGCTTCTGATTTATTGTCGCAGGCGGAACATGGTGCAGACAGTCAGGTACTACTAGTAAGCACAAGTAAAAAAGTAGTAGCAGCAGTAGAGGAAGCTTTAGCTGCACAATTAGCGCTGCTGCCGCGAAAAGATATTGCGCAAAAAGCACTGGACAATAGCACAGCTATTGTAGTAGAAGATATGGAGCGTGCTATTTTTATTGTAAATAGTTACGCTGCAGAGCATTTAATTATTGCTTGTAAAAATGAAGATGTCGTAGCAGAACAAATTACCAATGCGGGTTCTGTGTTTTTAGGAAATTACAGTCCAGAATCGGTTGGGGATTATGCAAGCGGCACCAATCATACGCTTCCAACAAGTGGTTATGCAAGAGCGTATAGTGGTGTGAGTGTAGATAGCTTTGTAAAAAAAGTAACTTTTCAAAAATTAACACCTGCTGGATTGCAAGCTATTGGATTAGCAGTAGAAACCATGGCCGCAGCAGAAGGGTTAGACGCACATAAAAATGCCATCACCATTCGCTTACAATCATTATAGAAACTAGAAAGTATAAATACACCAACATGTTTGACGTACAAAAATTAGTTAGAGATAATATTAAAAACCTAGCACCCTATTCGTCGGCGAGAGATGAATTTAGTGGCACAGCTAAAGTGTTTTTAGATGCCAATGAAAATAGTTTTGGTTCACCACTAACAAAGTGGTACAACCGCTATCCAGATCCGCATCAAGTGGCTATTAAGGCCGCCTTATCTACTATTAAATCCGTTCCTGCGGAGCAAATATTTATTGGCAATGGTAGTGATGAGTGTATCGATTTACTTTTTAGAAGTTTTTGTGAGCCTGGTAAGGACAATATTATTATTTGTCCGCCAACCTACGGTATGTATGAAGTGTCGGCTAACATTAACAATGTACAAATAAAAAAAGCGCCTTTACTTCCAGATTTTCAGTTGGATCTTATTCACCTCGAAAATTTAATTGACCCCAACACAAAAATTATTTGGATTTGCTCGCCTAATAACCCCACTGGTAATTCTATTGAGCGTGCATCTATAGAAATGGTACTCAATAATTTTAATGGCCTAGTGGTAATTGACGAAGCTTATATTAATTTTTCGAAACAAAAATCTTTTATTCAAGAGTTGCAAGATTATCCCAATCTCGTGGTGTTACAAACCTTAAGTAAAGCTTGGGGGCTTGCGGGTTTAAGACTTGGAATGGCATTTGCTTCCACAGCCATTATTTCTATTTTAGACAAAGTAAAACCACCTTATAATATCAATACGGCAACCCAAGAACTTGTGCTTAAAGCATTAGAAGAAGTAGGGCAGGTAAACGATATGATTAAAATAATTGTGGACATGCGAGATGCCCTTGCAAATGTTTTCAGACAAATGCCAACCGTAGAAAAAGTGTATCCTTCGGATGCTAATTTTTTACTTGTGAAAATAGCAGATGCTAGAGCC
>JAGWVE010000103.1 GCA_018971025.1 Bacteroidota bacterium
AAAACGATTTATAAAAATACTACGATGCGAAATTTACCTTGGAAAAAAATAATGATGCGTACGCTCTGGATTATGCTAGGGGTGGCTACCATGGTATTTTTTGTAATGGCCTGGCAGGAAAAGGATAAAAAAACGGTTAAAGACATTCAGATACAAATTGCTGGTGAAGAAACCCAGTTGTTTATCAATGAAAGAGATATTAAAGAAATGCTCAAAGCCGGCGGGCATATTATTGGTGCACAAATGTCGGCGCTTAATTTAAGTGCCATCGAAAAAACAGTAGCTGGTAATCCATGGGTAAAAAAAGCGGAAATTTTTTATACCAACCAACAAGTCCTTCATGTATTAATTGAAGAACGCATTCCGGTTGCCCGCATATTTACACCAGGTGGCGCTTCTTTTTACCTAGATTCTACGGGGCTAAGATTGCCACTTAGTGAAAAAGTAGTGGCACGCGTGCCAATGTTTACGGGCTTTCCATCGGATAGACCTATTTTATCGAAGCCGGATAGTCAGTTATTAAAAGAAGTGGTTATACTGGGTAAGTTTTTAAATAGCGACTCATTGTGGGGCGCACAAATAGCCCAAATAGACATTACCCCACAGGCAACTTTTGAACTAGTGCCTGTAATTGGAGATCATATTATTGCTTTAGGAAACGCCAGCGATTTGGAGCAAAAGTTTTTACGCCTTCAAACATTTTACAAACAGGCTTGGATGCAAAAAGGCGTACATTATTATGAGCGTTTAGACATTCGCTTTAAAGACCAAGTAGTGGCTATCAAACAAGGAACGGCAAAAGCCCAAATAGATTCGGCACAATCGGCGCTGATGATTCAAGGACTCATGGCGCAGCCTGCATTAGACGCCGCTGCTGCCGCAGATTCGGTGGCCGCAAAAGCTGCTGCTACAGCAGCTACCGCTGCACTAAAGCCTGCTGCAAAAGTTACTGCCAAAGTTGTTGACAGTGTGAAACAAAAAGCAGTTCTCAAACCGGTTATTAACATTAACAATAAAACAAAAATAGCTCCGTTAAACAATAAGGCTAAACAGAATTCTAAAACAAAGAAAAAAACGAACAACTAAAACACACCGTTATGCATCACAATGAAGCACCGATCATTGTAGGTCTAGACATTGGAACTACTAAGATTGCCGCCATCGCCGGCCGTAAAAATGAGTTTGGAAAATTAGAAATCCTAGGTTTTGGACGCGCTAACTCAAGTGGCGTTCAGCACGGACAGGTTTTAAACATCGACCAAACTATCAAAGCCATTCAGCAGGCTTTAGAAAATTGCTACGAAACCAACCCAGAGTTAGAAATCAACGAAGTGTACGTGGGTATTGCAGGTCATCACATTAAGAGCTTGCAAACACGTGGCGATATTGTTAGACAAGACCCCGACACAGAAATTATGCGTTCGGAAATTGAGTTCTTGATCAACAACCAACGTAAAACATTTATTCCTGCAGGAGATCAAATCATTGATGTGATTCCACAAGATTTCCATGTAGACAATAACCAAAATATTAAAGATCCAGTAGGGTACAACGGTGTTAAAGTAGGTGCCAATTTTCATATCATTACTGGAGATAGAAATGCCATCCGTAACATTAACAGAGCGGTAGAAAGAAGTGGCTTGAGCACCAAAGATTTGGTGTTACAACCATTAGCGTCTGCAAGTGCTGTAATGAGCGATATTGACATGGAAGCCGGTGTAGCAATCCTAGATATTGGTGGTGGTACTTCAGATTTAGCCGTTTTTAATGATGGTATTTTAAAGCATACTGCTGTGATTCCATTTGGTGGCGAAAATATTACACACGATATCCGCATGGGTCTTGGTGTATTAAAAAGCCAGGCAGAAGCATTGAAAGTGCAATTCGGTAGTGCACTTGCAGATGAGGCGCAAGCCAATGCGTACATCACCATTCCTGGATTAAAAGGCATGCCAGCAAAAGAAATTAGTGTTAAAAATTTAGCACAAATTATTCAAGCGCGCATGAGTGAGATTTTAGATTTTGTTACCTATCATATTAAGCAAGTAGGACTTGATACACGCTTATTAAATGGTGGTATTATTTTAACAGGTGGTGGTTCTCAATTAAAACACCTCATTCAATTAACAGAATACACAACAGGGTTAAATGCAAGAATTGGTTTACCAAACGAACATTTAGCACCCAATCATATAGATGAACTGAAGAAGCCAATGTATGCAACATGCCTTGGTCTTATCTTAAAAGGTTACGCCGATTATGATATGAAGCACAAGGAGTTTACTGAAACATTTAAACGCGTAGAAGTTCCACGCGCTTTAAAGTCAGTAACCCCGGCGCCAGTAGCAGCACCAGTTGTAGGTGAAGCTCAACCGGAGCCTACGCCAGCACCAGTTAACAATGGTAAAAAGCGTGTGGAGTTCTGGGAGAAATTTAAAAACAACTTAATCGATTTATTTAAAGAGGAAGATGAACTTTTAAATAAACAAAACTAACCCTTTACGATACCCATTTCATTCTAACTTTCTAAACTCGTTTATATGATTCACTTCGATCTTCCTAAACAAAAATCCTC
>JAGWVE010000009.1 GCA_018971025.1 Bacteroidota bacterium
AAAGGTCCAAATGGCGAAAAACATACCGAAACCTTTTTTGATCTGATACAAGCACTTGATGCCATTGAAGGAATAGAACGCTTTAGAATTTCATCGATAGAGCCCAATTTATTAACGCCAGATATCATTGAATTTGTTGCGAAGAGCAAAAAGTTCATGCCGCATTTTCATATTCCGCTTCAAAGTGGAAGCGCCGAAATACTAGGCCTCATGCGCAGGCGCTATAAAAAAGAATTGTACCAAGAAAGAGTATCCCTCATTAAAAAGATGATACCACACTGCGCCATTGGCGTAGATGTCATTGTGGGTTTTCCTGGAGAAACAGACACACATTTTAAAGAAACATTTGACTTTTTACACGACTTAGACGTAAGCTATTTACACGTGTTCACCTATTCGGAAAGAGACAATACCAAAGCATTAGAAATTAAGCCAGTTGTACCCATTGCAACTAGAAATGAACGCAACAAAGCCCTTCGTAATTTATCTTTTATGAAGCTTCAATATTTTACTGCACAACATCTAGGCAGTAAAAGAAAAGTACTGTTTGAAGATTTTAATAAAAATGGAATGATGGAAGGATACACGGATAATTATATTAGAATTACCACTCCATTTAGACCCGAATGGGCCAATCAAATTATTGATTGGGAAATGCGCTAAAAAGCATACTATACAAGGCTTACATGCGAATGCGGAAACTCGACCACCATCACTTGACCTAAACTTTGCAACCTAACGTATACTTTTTTCTTATCGCTATAGGTAACAACACCTTCCCTGTCCATAAACACGCCGTAATTGATTCTTATTTTGGTATCTTCTCTAAATCCTTCATCAGAAATTAATTGGAGAGTAGCTTCTTTTTCGCCAAGGTATTTTTGAATCATGTCTATCTCCTCTTCTCTAATGATTGCTGGCTTACCCAAGTAAAAAACGAAATTTAAAACGCCATCCGTCATTTTAACTTTTGCGGATTCGGCTTCCTCAATATGAACAAAAACATATGATCTAAAAAGTGGCTCTTCAATAATTTTTTTTCGATCAGTCCACTGCTTTTCTATTTTTTGTAAAGGGCACCAACACTCTATACCCTTTTTTTTGAGTAGTATGTCTATTTTTTTCTCCCATCTTGGCTTGGTATACAAAGCATACCATTTTTTTTGATTCTCCATATTACATTTCAACTTAGAAACACGTAAACAAAACTTGGGGGAGATTATTTATAAACAAAACTAGATTTAGCAGCAATCATTTTATTCATGACCTTCACTGTTTCACTGATAGGCATATCCGATTTTAGGGCATTTAACCAAGCCTTATAACGTTCACCTTTATTTTTATCCGGATTGTTATAAAACTTGTCATTATCCACTGCGACAGGATTAATGGTTAAATTTTTGGCTGGTTTTAAAAGTGCATTATTTTCTTCAACCACTTTTTTAATTTTCACTTGTAGAGCTTGATAGCTAGCCAAATTTAATGGCGCATACCCCTCTGATGTGCTCGCAATCCAAGATAAATTATTTTTAAGGGTATTGAAATTGGCGTCTTTTTGGATACGCTCTTTTTCAGCAGCAATAGCAGATTCATATACCCCACTTTGACTCCATAAAAAATAGGGCGCTGTGGCTATTTTATGAAAAGGAAGTGCTGATTCATTGTCTTTTTCCCTGAGCTTTAAATACTCGTAGCTATCCGGAAGTACGATATCAGACTCTACACCACGAAGTTGTGTAGAAGCACCATTTACACGGTAAAACATTTGGAAAGTAAGTTTAACAGCACCCATATCGGTTCGTCCGCTAAACTGATCGATGGGGTTACCAAAAGGAATACTACGTTGAACTGTTCCTTTACCATACGTAGACGTGCTTCCTATAATAACGCCTCTCTTATAATCTTGAATGGCTGCTGCAAAAATTTCACTGGCAGAAGCACTAAATTCATTTACCATAACTGCAAGCGGTCCATCATACAATGTGCCAGATTGACGATCACTTAATACCGTAGACTTTCCTTCTCTATCTCTCACTTGCACCACAGGTCCTTGGTTAATAAATAAACCCACCATCTGAATTACTTCATATAAAGATCCACCACCATTGTTGCGCAAATCAATGACAATTCCTTTTACATTTTCTGCCTTAAATTTCACAATTTCTTTTGCAATATCTTCAGAACAACGATTGCCATTTTCTCTTTCATAATCTGCATAAAACTCTGGCAAATAAATGTATCCAATTTTATCAGCACCTTCTGTAACAATAGCGCTTCTGGCAAATGTTTCATCAAGTACAATTTCTTCTCTAATAAGCGATACTACTTTAACAGTGCCATTGGTTTTTTTAATGGTTAACCTTACTTCGGTACCTTTATTTCCTCTAATAATTTTAACCGCGTCTTCTGTGGCATAACCAGCCACATCAACAGGTTCGGCACTTCCTTGTGCTACTTTTAAGATCACATCATTGGCATCAATTTCTCTTGATTTCCAAGCAGCACCACCTGGTTGCACCGATGCAATTTTGATGCCGTTTTCATCTTCACCTAACTGCGCACCAATACCAAAGAAACGTCCACTCATACCTTCATCGAAAGCCCTTTTTTCGATAGGCGGAAAATAATCTGTATGCGGATCCATGAGTCCCGTGATGGCATTGATATAAGCAGCAAAACGTTGGTCTTCGTTGAACGTTTTTTGAATACGATCAAAGCGTTTATTGGTTGCTTTTAATACCTGCTCTCTAGACATTCTCTCTAGCGTAGAATCTGCTTTTGGAACGTAATCTTTTTTGCCTTTATTTTTTTCCCTTTGATCTAAGTAATCGGCGTAACGTTCTAAAACTGCATAGGCCAATTGTTTTCTCCAACGATCTTTTCTTGTGGCTGCTGTAGTTGCAAATTCTTGCTTTTCATTTTCCAATAACACTGAATCTTTTGCATTAAAATCGAAAGGCGATTTTAAAATCTCTTTGTATAAAAGAATGATTTCATTTAATCTTTTGGTATACACTTCACTTACCGCAGGCACAAATGCAATAGGTGCGCCATTGATTTCATCATCAAGGCTGGTTTCAAATTTTTTAAAGCCAGCAATATCTGATTGCAAGAACAATGTTTTTTCTGGATCTAGCGCTTTTAAATACGCTGTAAAAAGCTTTTTAGAAAAAGCGTCATCGATGGCTTTAGGGCTATAATGTTGAGCTTCTAGTAAAGCTCCAACTGTTGCCAATAATTTTTGACGTTGACTTGGTTGCAATTCCTCATTTGTAGAACTTACCTTAAATGCAAAAAACACTGCTCCAAATAGCGTAATACCTGCTAGTAGTAATCCTTTCCTTGTCTTCATAAATGCAATAAATTTTTCCATGTTGGAAATCTGGTATAAATCAAAAATAACTGAAAAGAATCATCGAAAAACAGCCTTTGGGCCAAATTAACAAAGGTTTTGATAAGCGGTAACAAAGAAAGTTTAAAATGAGATTTTGTAAAATGCTCAATTACCTTATTTTTGCACTCCCTTAAACGGAGAGCGTAGCTCAGTAGGTTAGAGCGTCAGTTTGTGGCACTGAAGGCCGTGGGTTCGAGACCCATCGTTCTCCCAACATCATTTAAAACCTATAAGTATTCCTTATAGGTTTTTTAAATTACACGCATTATGTCTTTTCTAATTCTCTCAATCCCTTTGATATCAGCGTTTATAGGCTGGTTCACCAATTGGATAGCCATTAAAATGTTGTTTCATCCGAGACTCCCTGTAAAAGTATTGGGGCTCACTTTTCAAGGGATTTTTCCTAAAAGACAGCGTCAATTTGCTGAAAAATTGGGCAAACTAGTAAGTGAAGAGCTCCTTTCTTTTAAAGATATTGAGGCAAAAATTACCGATGGAAGCAACTTACAACAAGTAATGCCCGTAGTTGAAACCCATATAGATAACTTTTTACGCAATAAATTGGCCGCAGAAATGCCTATTATAAGCATGTTTATTGGAGATAAGACCATTGAACAGCTTAAATCCGTATTTATGAAAGAGCTCGAAGCCCTATTTCCAGTGCTCATGGCCAAATACATGGATACTTTAAAGCACCAATTAGACCTGGAAGCGATTGTGACAGAAAAGGTTAGCAATTTTAGCTCCGACAAGCTAGAAGAGATATTGCAGGCCATTATGTCAAAAGAATTCAGGTTTATAGAAGTAATTGGCGCAGTATTAGGGTTTTTGATAGGTATTATTCAGGTGTTTATTACATGGATTGGCCAATAAGTGAGCTAATTTTGCCGTTTACCGATTAAAAAAGGGCTATTTGAGCCATTTTGAAAACTTTACCCCCAAAAAATTGTCATATTACCGCTTGTATAATGAAACCGAGTGTCTCGTTATTAAACAAGAACTTTGCATAAATAATTATAAATAAATAAGATGCGTAAAATAGTAGCAGCAATTGCATTGGTATTGATTTCTCTAAATATCGTTACTGCCCAGTACCCTGGTGCAAGAACGGGTGGCATGCCGGGTGGCGCGCAAACCAATATTGGACATTTTTATGGTAAAATAGTAGATAGTAAAACCAACAAAGCCTTGGATGCCATGACCGTGCAATTAACTGGCAATAAGTTTGACACCGTAACCAAAAAAATGAAGGAGGCTGTTTTGAGCACTCAAATCACCAAAGCAAATGGAGATTTTAGCTTCGAAAACCTCTCTTTGTTTGGAAACTATAAACTTAAAGTTTCTGGCTTAGGTGTTAAAACACTTGATCAAGCAATCAGTTTTGGCATTAAAATGCCTCAGCCAGGAACGGCCCCTAACATGCAACAAATGTTGGGCATGGCCGATAAAGACCTCGGAAACATTAAAGTAACAGCAGAAGCTACAGATCTAGGTAATGTTACTGTTACTTCTTCAAGCAAACCTCAGTTTGAGATGGGTATTGACCGTAAAATATTTAATGTAGATAAAAACCTCGTTAGTACAGGTCAATCAGCAACTGAAATCATGAAAAATATACCTTCCGTTAATGTAGATATTGATGGGAACGTAACACTCAGAAATGCTGCACCTACAATTTTTATGGATGGCAGACCTACTACCCTTACGCTTGACCAAATTCCGTCTGATATCATTGACCGTGTAGAATTAATTACCAATCCATCTGCAAAATTTGACGCATCGGGTGGCAACGGTGGTATCATCAATATTGTATTAAAGAAGAATAAAAAAGTTGGTTACAATGGTGGTATCAGAGCAGGTATTGACGCAAGAGGCAAAATAAATTTTGGTTCTGATTTAAATATTCGCCAAAATAAAATCAACGCTTTTTTATCTGCAAACGTTAACAAATTTAAATCAATTGGCAACAGTCTTATTACAAGAGATAACTTATTTACAACACCAAGTAGCATTAAAACAGCTGCCAATACCATAAACGAAGGTGGCTTTAGCTTTATGAGAGGTGGTTTTGATTATTTTATTGACAACAGAAATACACTTTCTTTTGCAGGTAACTACAATACCGGAAACTTTAGTACCGAAAACAATCAACGCGTAGATTCTACCATTAAAAGTGCCTACACTTCTTACAATCAAATTGGAAGTGGTAACGAATCTACCTCTAATAGTTTTGGCGGCCAGTTAAGCTACAAACACAACTATGCAAAAAATGGTGAAAGCTTATCTGCCGATTTTAATTACAACGAAAGAAACAGCAACAACACTTCTACAGTAAATACCCAAACTTATTTTATCAACAATACTTTTAAAGGACTTCCTTTAAAACAACAAACTTTAGGTTCTGGTAATTCAAGTAATATCACAGGACAATTGGATTATGAAAATCCAATTAAAGAAGACAGCAAATTAGAAATGGGGGCAAGAGGTTCTGTACGTTTAAATGAATCTGTGTCAAACCAGTACAGATACAATAATACAACAGGCAAATATGAAATGTTGTCGAATATTAGCAATAGCTTCAAATCTAACGACCAAGTGTATGCGGCCTATGCAACCTATACTTTTAAAGTGAGAAGAACGAGCTACCAATTAGGCTTAAGAGCAGAAAGTTCAAATTATACAGGCACTTTGCTTACAACAACTGGCAAAGATTCGGCAAGCTTTAAAGTGCAATATCCACTGAGCTTAATCCCTACTGCGTTTTTAACCTACAAATTAACGGACAAGCAAGACTTACAATTCAACTATGCACGAAGAATTAATAGAGCTAACTTTTGGCAATTGATTCCTTATCCAGATTTTACAGATCCACAAAATATTAGCGTGGGTAATCCGGGTATTCGTCCAGAATTTACCAATTCATTTGAATTCTCGTATAACAATGCCTACAAGCAAGGAGCTAACTTTTTAGCTACTGCATTTTTCAAATACAGCACCGACTTAATTACGAGGTATGTGTATACTGGCAAGAATCAGCTAAACCCTGCAGACACTACGCCAGTTTATTATACGTCTTACATTAACGCAGACAATAGCATTGTTTTTGGACTTGAATTAAGCAATAAAGTTCCTGTAACGAAGTGGTGGGATTTAACGTTAAGTGGAAACTTATTTAGTTCTAAAATTAATGCAAGCATTCCTGGTCAAAACATTAGCAATGACGCACAAGTAAGTTGGTTTGCAAAAATGAACAGTAATTTCAAAATCAATAAAACACTTTCTATCCAATTAAGTGGCGACTACCAAGCTAAAACAATATTATCTCCAAACGTTGGAGGTGGTGGTGGACGTGGCGGCATGGGCGGCGGCGGTGGATGGGGTATGATGTTTGGCGGTGGCGCACAAACTTCTGCTCAAGGATATAATTTACCACGTTACGGATTTGACCTTGCTATAAGAAAAGATTGGACTTGGAAAAATGGTAAAAGCGGATCACTTACCCTAAGCATGAATGATATATTCAGAACTCAACTCTATAAGTCATACTCAGAAAGCAGCTTCTTTACACAAACAAGTGAGCGCAGAAGAGATGCTCAAATTGCACGTATCAACTTCAATTATAGATTTGGTAAATTTGATGCTGCATTATTCAAACGCAAAAACACCAAAGCGGATCAAAGTGGTGGCGGCATGGATATGATGCAATAAAAATATTGGACTACCGGTGTTAGCGGTTCTTACCCGTTAACATCGGTACAAAAGAAAATACATCAAAAGATTCTTCGGTGATTGCTCCATCCGCATCTTTGGTAATGCGTAACATTCTTTGCTGATCACCCTCCTCTTCATTTACGGGTAACACCATAATGCCTCCGGGCTTAAGTTGTTCCACCAATTTAGGTGGAATAAAAGGAGCTGCCGCTGTAATAATTATTTTATCGAAAGGCGCATAAGTAGGCAAGCCTTCGAATCCATCGCCATAGAAAAATTTAATGGTAGGATATTTTGCTTTAAAGACATAGTCTTTATGTAAATCGTATAATTTTTTTTGACGCTCTATGGTAAAAACACGCGCACCCATTTCAGCTAATATAGAAGCCTGATATACACTCCCAGTGCCTATTTCCAAGACTTTATCCAGCTTTTTAATTTGCAATAACTGTGTTTGATAAGCAACAGTGTGCGGATGTGAAATGGTTTGGCCTTCACCAATTGGAAAAGCCCTGTCTTCGTATGCGTGCGTAACAAAAGCAGAATCTAAAAAATAATGCCTAGGCACTGCATTGATTGCAGTTAATACAGATTCGTCGGTGATGCCCTTATCGCGGAGCAAATCAACCATTTGTTTACGAAGTCCCTTATGTACGTGTTTGTCTTCTAATTTATGATGCATGATAAACCCTATGCCAAAGACATGTCTTTAATAATTCGTTGAATTTTATTTTCTAAACTGCTATACGTTGTGTCGAAAGCATCTTTGGATGCAAGTGTGGTATGTACACTAAAATAAAATTTAATTTTAGGCTCTGTACCAGAAGGTCTAGCAGAAATTTTACTTCCATCTGCTGTAACAAATTGAAGCACATTGCTTTTAGGTAATTGCAAATTCCAAGATTGACCCGTTACTAAATTTTTACCTGTTTGCAATTCGTAGTCTAACAATTCAACCACTTCAGAACCATCAATGGTTGCCGGAGGATTGGTTCGGTAGCCTTCCATCATGGTAGCTATTTCTTTTTGCCCATTCATGCCTTTTTTGGTGATACTTATAAGCTGCTCATAGTAAAAACCATATTGCATGTATAGCTCAATCATTTTATCAAACAAGCTCCTTCCTTTTGCTTTTTCATAAGCCGCCATTTCACAAAGTAATGCCACAGCACTAACTGCATCTTTATCTCTAATATCATTGCCAATCATAAGGCCAAAGCTTTCTTCACCACCAATGACATAGTTTTCATTGGCTTCTTTTTCTTTGATAAGTTCAGCAATCCATTTAAATCCAGTAAGTACATTGTAACAGGCTACTCCATTTTGTTTGGCAACCTCATTAATCATAGCGGTTGTAACAATGGTAGAGATAACCATGTCGTTGGGTTTTGCAATACCCTTTGCCTTACGCGCTTCTATGAGGTAGGCAAAGGCCAATACAGCCGTTTGGTTACCATTCATAAGCACCCATTCTCCCTTGTGATTTTTAACACCCACGCCTACTCTATCTGCATCAGGATCTGTTCCTAATAAAATATCTGCATTGATGGCTTTAGCTTTGGCTAGCCCGATCGCCATGGTTTCACTTTCTTCGGGATTGGGATAACCCACCGTAGGAAAATTACCATCCGGTGTAGCTTGTTCCTCTACAATTTGAACATTGGTAAATCCAAAACGGGATAACACTTCAGGCACTAAAGTGATACCCGTGCCATGAATGGGTGTATACACAATGGATAAGTCATGCTGCGCTTGGATAATTTCTGGATAAACGCTTAAACCTTTAACCATGTTTATATACGCTTCATCCATATCCCTGCCAATCAGTGTTATGTTCGCTTCCCCACCAGTCCAATTCACTTCATCAACACCCTTAATAGCTTCTACTTCTTTGATCACATTTTTATCATGAGGAGGCACGAGTTGACCACCATCGTTCCAATAGGCCTTATAGCCATTGTATTCTTTAGGATTGTGAGAAGCCGTACAAACAACACCCGCTTTACAGCCCAAATGCCTAATGGCAAAACTTAATTCGGGCGTAGGTCGTAAAGCTTCAAATAAATATACTTTGATGCCATTGGCAGCAAATACACCAGCCGTGGTTTCGGCAAAAAATCTACTGTTGTTTCGGCTATCATGACCTATAACCACCGAAATAGGTTCCGTACCATAAGTTTTTAAAAGGTAATTGGCAAACCCCTGCGTGGCCATACCTACCGTGTATTTATTCATCCGGTTGGTACCAACCCCCATAATGCCTCGAAGACCACCCGTACCAAATTCAAGATTTCGGTAAAAAGAATCGGCTAATTCGTCGGGTTGTAAAGCAGCAATTGCATCTTTAGTTGCCTGATCATAATTACCTGAAAGCCATACCGATACTTTGTCTTGTATAGATTGATCCATAAAAAATATTAATTAAATACCTTACAAAAATAATAAAAATTAAGCCAAGCTTTTAACGTAAACACCTTCAATTTCACTACCATTTACAACCACTTGAATATGGTCTTGTAAAGATGTTGAAATAGACAAACCAACATAATCTGGTTTAACGGGGAAAAGCCTATACATTCTTTCGACAAGTACCAGTGTTTGAATACTAACTGGATAAAAATCTAACAATGGTTTTAGGGCATATAAAAGTGTTTTACCACTGTTGGAAACATCGTCTACCAAAACAACATGCGCTCCCGTAAAATTAACATCAGCGCTATAGGTGATTTCTGAGGGAACATCCTTATCTAGGCTAGCTTCTAAAATAGTAACACTACAAGACACATAATTAGTGAGCAACCCAGCAATTTTATTGGCAATAACAACACCATTTTTGCGTATGCCAATTAAAATTAAGGCACTGGTAGATGGCGCTATATTTTCAGCTAATTCAAGCGCCATTCTAGATAATTTTTGATGGGCAGCTTCCGCTGAAAGGATGTAATTAGTAGGTTCCATAGACATAGGATTGTCATTCAAATGTAACAAGAATATGTACACATTAGTTACTGAATGACAACTAAATAAAACGACTTATCTTAGCACCACAATTGCGAACCATGGAAATGTTAGCCCAACTTAGTTTTTTAGGCCTTTTAGTAGTAGCTGGCTTTCTTTTTTACAAAAGAGCAAACCTCATTAAACGCACTATTTTTTTAGGGAAACCTGGGGGTGTTTATGATCAAAAGGCAGAAAGGTGGAAACGGGTTTTACTACTTGCTTTTGGACAAAAAAAAATGTTCAAAAATCCACTGGTGGCATTTTTGCATTTCATTATTTATGCTGGCTTTATTATTATCAATTTGGAGGTTTTAGAAATTGTCATTGATGGCATTAGTGGACAGCACAGAATATTTGCTCCTTTTTTGGGCAATTACTACCGTTACTTTATCAACGGATTTGAAATACTAGCTTTTGGCGTAACCCTTGTTTGTATTATCTTTTTAATACGCCGAAACATCCTTTACATTAAAAGGCTAAGAAGTAATGATTTAGCCGGATGGCCTAAAACAGATGCGAATATTATTTTGATTGCAGAAATCGTTTTAATGACTTTGTTTTTTTTAATGAATGGCGCTGATCAGGCATTACAAACATTGCAACATCCTCATTACGTTCAAACGGGCTCCTTTATTATTTCGGGAAGTTTATCGGGCTTGCTAAGTCATTTTTCTGTTGCCAACTTATTGGTATTAGAGAGAACATGTTGGTGGCTACATATTATTGGTATTTTGGCCTTTTTAAATTACCTGCCCTATTCTAAACACTTACATATTATTCTTGCCTTTCCGAGTGCTTATTATAGCTCATTAGAGCCTGCAGGTAAACTTACAAATATGCCTTCGGTTCAAAATGAAGTGTTGTATGCCATGGATCCAAGCAAAGCGCCATCGGATGCTGCACCACCTACTACATTTGGTGCCAAAGACGTATTTGACTTAAGTTGGAAAAATCTTATGGAGGCATATAGTTGCACCGAGTGTGGCAGATGTTCTACCGCATGTCCCGCAACAAGCACTGGCAAATTATTAAGCCCACGTAAAATTATGATGGCCACCAGAGATAGGCTTGAAGAAGTAGGTAAAAATATTTCAATCAATAGCAGTTTTGTTGATGATCAAAAAACATTACTACACAACTATATTAGTGTGGAAGAATTAAGAGCGTGTACTACTTGCAATGCATGTGTAGAAGCCTGCCCAGTAAGCCTATCGCCACTTAATATTATTATGGAACTTAGAAGATCGCTGATTATGGAAGAAAGTAATGCACCTAGCGAATGGAACAATACTTTTTCAAATATTGAAAATAATTTTGCACCTTGGAAATTTTCGCCAGAAGACCGCGAAAATTGGGTAAAAGAAAATTAACCGTATAGCTATGAAAGTAAATACAATGGCTCAAATGATGGCAGAAGGCACTACACCAGAATATTTGTTTTGGGTTGGATGTGCAGGCAGTTTTGACCAACGAGCACAAAAAATAACTAGGGCATTTTCGCTAATATTAGATAAAGTAGGGATTAGCTATGCTATTTTGGGTAAAGAAGAAACTTGTACAGGCGACCCTGCAAGAAGAGCAGGTAATGAATTTTTATTTCAGATGATGGCCTATCAAAACATTCAGGTACTCAATGGATATGGTGTAAAAAAAATTATTACCACATGTCCGCACTGCTTTAATACCTTAAAAAATGAATACCCGGAGCTAGGCGGAAATTATGAAGTGATTCATCATACTACCCTATTGCAATCATTAATCAATGAAGGAAAAATTGTATTAAAAGAAGGGGGCACATTTAAAGGTAAAAAAATATCCTATCACGATAGCTGTTATTTAGGCCGTGCCAATAATATTTATGAGGCCCCGCGTAAGGTGTTGGAAATCTTTGACGCCGAACTCATAGAAATGAAAAGATGCAGGTCTAACGGACTTTGCTGTGGCGCTGGTGGTGCACAAATGTTTAAAGAAGAAGAAAAAGGTACCACTAGAATCAACTTAGAAAGAGCAGAAGAAGCAGTTGCAACAGGCGCACAAATTATTGCAGCAGCTTGTCCATTTTGCAATACTATGATGACAGACGGTATCAAAAACAAAGAAAAAGAAAATGAAATGGCCGTATTAGACATCGCAGAGCTTATTGCAGAAAGTATGGCATAAACAAATACCTATGAATTTTTCAATTACAGAACATATCCCTCAAGATTTTAATGACCATGCGCGCGTATGGATTTTCCAAAGCAGCAGACTTTTTTCAATGCAAGAAGCTTTTGAAATAGACACTATTTTAAAAGATTTATGCGCCAATTGGAAAAGTCATGGGCAGTCTGTGAAGGGCTATGCCAATTTATTTTTTGGTCAATTCATTGTAGTGATGGCCGACGAAACAGAAGCAACCGTTGGCGGGTGCAGCACAGATAGCCTTTTTAGAATAATCAAACAAATTGAAGCACTATGCAAAGTCAATTTATTTGACAGACAAATGCTTGCATTTTTAGTAAAAGATAAAGTTCAATTGCTACCATTGGCGCAATTTGGCTATGCCATAACCAACAATCATATAGATACATCAACTTTGTATTTTAACAATACTGTAGGAACAAAAAAAGAATTACTTCACAACTGGTTAATACCTGTTAACGAGAGTTGGCTTTCGGCGCGCTTTTCACAGGCTTAGTAACAACTTTATTTAATTGATAACTTACGGCAATTCGGTAATTTCTTGTATTACTTGAACTAAAAGATTCCAAATTAAAATTGGCGCCATATGCAAACGTATGGTATTGTTGTTGGGCAACTGGATCAATAACATTGATTGAAACAATCAATCGTCGATCCAAAAATTTACGTTGAACCCCTAAATTTAAAGTAAGATTGCTCCTACTTCTTCCTTGCGGATCTGCAAAATTATTATACCTAGCTGTTCCATCTAGTGTAAGCAGGTTACTTGGCGTTACATTATAATTAACACTCGTATAAAATGTTGCTCCGTCTCTGTATTTATATAAAAGTTTTTCGGCAGCTCCATACTGATTATAAGTATACCCTACACTCCCATTCATTCTAAACTTTTTGGTAAAGGTATAACCACCCCATGCGCTCGCTTCATATTCTGATCGATCTGCAATATTTTTCCAGGTAACTTCCGTTTTACCGCCAGGCAGTAAGGTTCGAATCGTATTAAATACTTGCTTTAATTTATTGTAACCTAGTGAAGTATTGAAGTAGTATTTACCTTTTACATAACTCAGATTCCAATCATAGTTATGTGATAATGTAGGTTCAAGATAAGGGTTACCATACCTGATATTATACGGATCACCATACTCAATATTTGGGTTCAACTCCCCAATCCCAGGTCTTTTAATGGTGGCACGGTATACAAAAGTGGTATTGAATTCTTTGTTGAAATCTTTTCGGAAAGTAAAATTGGGAAGTATGTTCCAATAGCCATTATCAACATTCGCTGCATTGCCCTTTAAAAAAATAAACTGTAGTTGCGTATATTCGGCTTGAACACCAAAACTGAGCCTGTATTTATTTTTAAAGAAAAAAGAAAAACCAATTCTTGCGGTAGCTAAAGACTGCCTATTTGTAAAATCATTACTTAGAACATCGTTGGTAGTAAAACTTTGATCCACTTTTCTATAAAACTGCGTATTAACGCGTCCATGATACCAGCTGTTCAAATAGGAAACGCCGCCATTGAAATTGTTTTGCTTCTTTTTAAATGGCGTTAAAAAATCAACCCGTATTGATGCCGAATTGTTGTCTGTTTCAAAAAATTGACGCTGTGTAGAGTCAACCCCTGTAGGCGTTTTATCTGCATATAAAAACTGTTGAAAAAATAATTTATCCGTTTGCGCATGTGTTAAATTGGCATTACCGATAAATCTCAAATAACCAGGTCCGGTTTTTTGCTTTATATTATAGCTTCCCGAAACTGCATGATTTTGCCCATCCCCCATACTATGGTTATTCCGATCACTCAATCGGTAAATTTGCTGGTTACGGTTGATATTGGTATAAGTGGTTGTTGAATTATTATCAAAACTATTTGGATTTTGCTGATAGGTAAATGAAAGTAGGTGTTGCTTGTCTAATTCATAATCGGCTTGAGCTCTAAAATTAGGCCTGGAGGAATAATTCGTGTACCTACTTTGGGTGTTAAAATAATTGGTTGAATCTGTATAAATATTTTCTCTTTTTGAATAACTATTACCAGTAATACTACTTACACCAACACCTCCATTAATGTTTAATACAAGCTTTTGATTCCGGTAACTACCATTCGCAGAAAGCGCCGATTCTCCCCTAGAACCCGCACTGGCACTCACTCTTCCCACCCATCCAATTTTTCCTTTTTTGGTTACAATATTAATAACACCTCCCGATTCTGTTGCATATTGTGGAGGAGGGGTACTCATAATTTCTATTTTATCAATACTATGGCCCGGCAAACTTTCTAATAAATCTTGTAACTGCTGTGCATTTAAATCGGTGGGCTTATCGTCAATTAAAATTTTAGGTTCTTTGCCTTTTAACAAAATTTTCCCTGTAGGATCATTGTTAATGAGCGGCATGTTTTTTAAGAGCTCGGCTGTAGTTGCGCCTCCACTCAATGCACTTTCACCCACATTAAATATAATTTTATCGTCTTTGTTTTCGATAAGTGGCTTCTCGGCGTAAACGATAATTTCAGAACTGGCAGCACCTGACATAGATAATTTAAGGTCTCCTAAATTAAAATCATAACGCTCTTCTCGTAGGTAAATACTATCCATTTGAAGGGTTGTATAGCCAACCATGGATATTTTTAAGCTATAATATGCAAATGGCAAATTAAGGCATTCAAATGCCCCATTTTTATCTGAAACTACCTGCGTTTTAGGAATACTATCTAAACTTTTTTTTAATTGTATAGTAGCAAAGGAAAGTGGCTTGCCTGTTTGTGCATCTAATACATTGCCAATAATGAGCCCCTGAAAACGTTTGTTTTCTGGAACCGGCTTTTGACAAAATCCTTGTATAAAAAATAACAAGGCCCCAACAATGCATAAAAATGACTTCATATACTAGGTTACAAAATAATTCTTTCCATGGAAGATGAGAAATAATAAGTGGTAATTGGCTAATTTTGAACTAAAAATCGGCCACCATGTTAACCATCTACGGAATACCCAATTGCGATACCGTCAAAAAGAGTTTAGACTGGTTCACAAAACACAAAATTGACTTTGTGTTTCATAATTACAAAAAAGAAGGCATAACGGCTGCCATGCTTAAAGATTGGATGAAGCAACAAGATTTTACCCTTATTGTAAATACAAAATCTGCAACCTATAAAAAGTTAAGCACTGCAGATCAAGAAAAATGCACTAAAGCCAATACCTCAGTGGAAGTATTACAGGAAAATACAAGCCTCATCAAAAGGCCCATTGTTACAAAGAATGGTAAAATAATAGCCATCGGTTTTGATCCAGCTACCTATGAAAAACTATTTTAAAATCGTAGCTAATTTTTGTAAAAGTTCTTCCCCCCTTAAATCTTTCCCAATAATTTTACCAGTAGGATCAATTAACATGTTAGCGGGTATACTTTGGATATGATATAATTGAGCCACTTCGTTACTCCAATATTTTAAATCACTTACATGCGTCCACGTAAGTTTATCTGCAGTAATGGCCTGAATCCAACTTGCTTTATCTTGATCTAAAGACACACCAAGTACAGTAAAGTTTTTTGCTTTATACGTATTGTATGCTTTAACTACATTTGGATTTTCTTGTCTACAAGGTCTACACCAGCTAGCCCAAAAATCTATAAGAACATATTTACCTCTAAATGATGATAACTTAATGGGTTTACCGTTTTGGTCATTTTGGGTAAACTCTGTCGCCATAGAACCAATCTGTCCAACTTTAGCGTCATTTAATGACTTTACAATAAGTTCAGAAAAATATCCTTTTTGAGCAGCGGGCTGTAATGCATTAAATTTACTCTCCAATTCTTGAGGGCTTGAAAATAACGGCCCAACAGCATATAACGCAAATGAACTTACGACAGATGTTGGATTGGCATTCATAAAACCAACAGTCTCATTTAATAATACTTGCTTATAGCTATTAAATAAATTAATCAATGAATCACGCTTCGGTGTTTGTGCGGTTTCCGCTTGAATAAGCGGCACAATAGCGTTTAACTTATCTTTCATTGGCACAAACTGTTGCCTGAATTTTTCGTAGGTCTGATGTACAACAGACCCCGTTAGTTTAATTTGATCTGGAGCAGCTAAATCACCATCAATTACAACAGTTTCGTTACCAATAAATAATTCAATGTTTAATTGAGGCGCAGCAGAAAATGATAGTTGCATGAGCAAGCCTTCATTTACATTTCCTTTTAATACAAAGGCCCCATCTGCAATCGTTGCAGTTGCTAATGATTGTCCGTTAAATACGTTTTTTAAAGTGGCGGTGCTGCCATTTGTCAGTCCTTTCATTTTTCCAGTAACAGTAAAATCGGCAGCTATTGCAGATTGAAAAGAAATCAAAAGTAAAAGGGTATATACAATTAGTTTACGCATAATTAGTATGTATGTCTATTGGTAAATTCTATTTTTTGTGTCGATTTTTTAATATTTCAATAACATCTTGCAAACTGTATCCTTTTGCTTGTAGTAAAATTAAATAGTGAAAAAGCAAATCAGATGCCTCATTTAAAAACAAAAGTTCATTATCGTCTTTAGCTTCTATAACAAGCTCTACAGCTTCCTCACCAACTTTTTGAGCTATTTTATTGATCCCCTTTGCAAACAAAGAAGCTACATAAGAACTATCGGGGCTTTCATTTTTACGGCTAGCAATAACAGTTTCTAAATAGGATAAAAAATGAGCCGCGTTGTTTTCTTCGCCCCAGCAAGTATCGGTACCGTTATGACAAGTAGGGCCAACCGGAACTACTTTTACTAAAAGCGCATCGGCATCACAATCGAGTAACATTTCTTTAAAATTCAAAAAATGACCACTCTCTTCTCCCTTTGTCCAAAGCCTATTTTTAGACCTGCTAAAAAAAGTAACTTTTTTTGTTGAAAGGGTTGTTTCGATAGCTGCAGCATTCATGAAACCAAGCATCAAAACTTTACTAGTTTCAATATCTTGAACAACCGCTGGCACTAGGCCATCTGCATATTTTGAAAAATCAATTTTGTCTACCATAATTCATCGTAAATGTAAAAATTAAAGCCTAATTGGCAAGCCTTTATTTAATAAAAAGGATTTTAAAGCAGGTACCTCTATTTCCTTAAAATGAAAGATACTAGCTGCTAATGCCGCATCTGCAGCTCCAGCCTTAAAAACATCCTCAAAATGCGCCATGGTTCCACCGCCACCAGATGCGATAACAGGTATCGAAACAGCCTTAGCAATCGTAGCGGTAATATCCAAAGCAAAGCCTGCTTTGGTACCATCATGATTCATAGATGTTAAGAGAATTTCCCCTGCGCCAAGGCTTGCCGCTTGTTTTGCCCAAGACAAACAAGTTGTTGATGTAGGAACCGTCCCCCCATTTAAATACACATACCATTCACCATCAGCCTCTTGTTTTGTATCAATAGCAACAACAATACACTGACTACCAAATTCTTTTGCCAAACTAGCAACGAGTGAAGGGTTTTTAAACGCCGCTGAATTAACAGCAATTTTATCGGCACCATTTTGTAGTAACACGCGCACGTCTTCTACACTAGCCACACCACCACCTACAGTAAATGGAATATTAATAACCGCTGCTATTTTTTTGGCTAAATCCGCTAAGGTTTTACGTTTTTCATTGGTTGCCGTAATGTCTAAAAAAACAAGTTCGTCGATTCCAGCTGCTGCGTAAAAACCACCCAGCTCGACAGGATCCCCAGCATCACGGATATTTTCAAAATTGATACCTTTTACGGTTCTCCCATTTTTTATATCCAAACAAGCAATGATTCTTTTTGCTAACATAATAATGAGTTATGAATTAAACTGCTGTAAAGATTCCAGTGAAATTCTGTTTTCATAAATAGCTTTCCCCACTATAGCACCTGAGCAGCCAATTTGATCAAGTGCTTCTAGATCTTGGAGCGAACTTACACCACCACTTGCAACAAGTTGCAGATTAGGAAAGGCTTGTATCAGTGATTGATACAGTATAGTAGAAGGGCCTTCTAGCCTACCATCTTTTGAAACATCGGTACAAAAAATATGTGTAATTCCTTTTGACAAATAATCTCCAATAAACGTTTCAATATTTGTAGAAGACGTTTGCATCCAACCATTCACTGCAATACAGTTGTCTTTAACATCAGCACCTAAAAAAAACCGATCAGCACCATACATATCCACCCAACTTAAAAAAAGTGCGGGATTTGAAACAGCGATACTACCAATGGTAGCAAGGGTCGCACCTCTTTCAAATACAAGCGCAACATCTTCATCCGTTTTTATACCACCGCCAAAATCTATCACTAATTTTGTATTAAGGGCAATGGTTTCAAGCACTTTCCAATTTTTTACAGCACCTGCTTTAGCGCCATCCAAATCGACCAAATGAAGCCGTTGAATGCCGGCTGCCTCAAAAGCTTTTGCTACTTCTAAAGGGTTTTCATTGTAAATGGTTTTTTGTGCATAATCTCCCTCCGTTAAACGAACACATTTCCCATCAATAATATCAATAGCAGGTATGATTTGCATCTTATTAAATGTCTAAAAAGTTTTGTAATATTTTTTCGCCAACTGTAGCACTCTTTTCGGGATGAAATTGTACCCCGTAAAAATTATTTTTCTGAAGCGCTGCACTATAAGGTAATATATAATTTGTAGTTGCCACCGTATCAGGCCCGAGGGCTGCATAATAACCATGCACAAAATAACAATACGCGTTTTGAGTGAGCCCCTTAAACAAGTCTGAAGAATAATTACTTATGGTATTCCAACCTACTTGCGGAATTTTATCAGTACCATTAGGTAAAAAGGATACGACGCGCTCATCAAACACAGATAAACAGGTTGTATCATTTTCTTCAGAATAGGAACATAATAATTGCATGCCTAAACAAATACCCAATACAGGCTGCTCCAAATTTTTAATGACACTATCTAAATTTCTTTCATTTAAATAACGCATAGCGGTACTAGCTTCCCCTACACCCGGAAAAATAACATGATCCGCTTTTTGCAAAAGTTCGATATCATCCGTAACAACTGGACTAACGCCAAGCCTTTCAAGTGCATAGGTTACCGATAATATATTTCCTGCATTATATTTTACAATAGCAACATTCATATTATGATTTCCCCATTATAGATGATAAAAATTGAGCGGTGGTAGCAGTTACATCTGTACTATTTTCAAGTGCTTTTATATACGCAGATCCAATAATGGCGCCCACTGTATGCCTTGTAGCAAGTTCAAATGACGCAGCATCCTTAACACCAAACCCAACCAAAATGGGATTTTTTAATTGTAAATCTTTTAGTTTTTGCAAATACGTATCTACAATATCAAAATTCAGTGCAGAGCCCGTTGTAGCCGAAGCACTTACTGCATATAAAAATCCAGAACTTAAGGCATCTAAATATTGAATGCGCTCGGTTGGCGTTTCGGGCGTTACAAGAAATATAAAATCTAAATGGTGCTTATTTACAATAGATCCATATTTCGTCTCAAACTCATAAGCTGGCATGTCTGGTAAAATAAGGCCATCAACGCCAACCGCTGCAGCTGCTGCACAAAATTTTTCGAATCCATATTGTAAAACCGGATTCATATAGCCCATCAGTACCACAGGAATATTACTCGTAGCTCTCAATGATTTTAATTGATCAAATAAAACTTCAATGGTCATCCCATTTTCAATGGCTTTAGCACCACTTTCTTGAATCACTGGTCCGTCCGCTAATGGGTCCGAATAAGGCATACCTATTTCTACTAAATCGGCACCATTATTTTCGAGTGCAGCAATGATAGGTAGCGTACTACCTAGTGTTGGATAACCTGCTGTACAGTATACGTTTAATACTTTTGATGACTTGGCTTCAAATAGCTTTTTTAATCTTGTCATGAATCTAATTTTTGCATGTAGGTAGATAAATCTTTGTCGCCTCTTCCACTCAAACAAATAACAACGGTATCGGTTGGTTTCCACTTTATTTGATCAAGTGCAGCAAAAGCGTGGGCTGTTTCTAATGCTGGAATAATACCTTCTGTTTTACTTACATGAAAAGCTGCATCCATTGCTTCATCATCTGTTGCACTTAAAAACAAACCTCTGCCTGATGTATACAAATTTGCATGCATTGGGCCAATCCCAGGATAATCTAATCCCGCCGAAATACTATGCGGCTCAATTACTTGACCGTCTGGCGTTTGCATTAAAAGGCTTTTACTACCATGTAAAATGCCGGGAGTACCGAGTTGTGTAGTGGCAGCACTCATGGCAGTATGAACACCATGACCAGCTGCTTCTACAGCTACTATTTGTACAGAGGGTTCTTCTAAAAAATGATAGAAAGCACCGGCAGCATTACTGCCTCCACCTACACAAGCAATTACGTGCGAAGGAAGTTCTGTACCTGTTTGCGCAAGTAGCTGTTTACGAATTTCTGCACTAATCACACTTTGAAAACGTGCTACCATATCGGGATAAGGATGCGGGCCTACAACACTGCCTATGATATAATGCGTATTAGTTGGATTATTGATCCAATCTCTAATGGCTTCATTGGTGGCATCTTTAAGCGTTTTACTTCCACTAGTGGCAGGTACAACGGTTGCACCTAACATTCGCATACGTGCCACATTGGGCGCTTGCCTTTCAATATCTTTTTCGCCCATATACACAATACATTCCATTCCTTTTAAAGCACATACTGTGGCAGTTGCAACACCGTGTTGACCTGCTCCCGTTTCTGCAATGATGCGCGTTTTACCCAGCTTTTGCGCAAGTATAATTTGGCCAATGGTGTTGTTAATTTTATGCGCACCGGTATGGCACAAATCCTCTCTTTTTAAATAGATGGTTGTCCCATACTGCTCACTCAAACGTTTTGCTAAAAATAAAGGTGTTGGTCTACCAACATAATGATGCAATAAATCATTAACCTCATTTTTAAAATCTTCATCATCCATTATTTGTAAATACTGGCTTTTAAGTTGTGCCACATTTGCAAATAACATTTCTGGGATAAAGGCGCCACCAAAATCTCCGTAATAGCCTTGCTCGTTGGGATTTGTAAATGTTTGTTGCATATTTAAAGTGCTTTAATTGTTGGGATAAACGAATGTAATAATGCTATATTTTTTTTACCTGGTTCTATTTCAAACTTACTGTTTACATCTAGTGCTATACAATTTTCTGCAGTACCCGAATGTATAAACTCAGTAATCTTTAGGGTATCATCTGGGCCAATGCCACCACTTAAAAAATATGGCTTTTGCCTAGTTGCATTTGCCAACTTAGACCAATTAAATGAAATTCCAGAACCTCCATACATACTCGATGCAGTATCAAATAGTAGATAATCTACCACTTCGATAAACTCTGCTATCTTATACGCTACATTGTCGGTTTCAGCAATTCTAAATGCTTTAATAACAGGGTAATGATTGGCCATTTCTTTGCAATAATTAGGTGTTTCATCGCCATGCAATTGCACCATATCAAGTCCTGCTGCATCTGCTGTTGCGATCACTTTTTCCATTGGTTCATTGACAAAAACCCCTACTTTAACAACCCCAGGCAATTGAATACTTTTTATTTGTTCTAATGAAAGTTTGCTTAAAGCATAACGCTTAGAAGCAGGATAAAATATAAATCCAATATACCCAACGCCTTCTTTAGATAAAGCTGTCGCCTCCGCAATATCCGTAATGCCACATACCTTAATTTTCATGTTCACTATTTTTTAAATCTGCAACAAATGCGGCAAATGCTGCGGCTGGATCCGGCGTTTTCATAAAGTTTTCTCCTATTAAAAATCCATCAAAGCCTTCTTTTTTGAGCTCCAAAATAGTTGACACTTGACTTATCCCACTCTCTGCAATTTTAGGCAGATGAGCAGGTAACATTTTTGCAAGTGCAATGGAATGCGCAAGATCTACTTCAAAAGTTTTTAGATTGCGGTTGTTAATACCTACCATATCTACCGCATCACATACATGACCTAATTCTTGTTGGGTATGAATCTCAAGTAACACTTCAAGTCCAATATCTTTTGCTACAGAGGCAAGCTCTTTTACTTGCAATGGACTCAGGCAAGCAGCAATCAACAATATCACTTCGGCCCCATATGCTTTTGCTTCTATAATTTGATAGGGATCTACCATAAAATCTTTACGCAAAATAGGCGTTTCATGGATGGTTGCTGCAGTTAGATCTTGTAAGGATCCACCAAAAAAATCAGTATCCGTTAACACAGATAAACCAGAAGCCCCATGAGCACTGTATGCAGCCGTTACCGCTTCTACTGTTGCACTATCATTAATGATACCCTTACTAGGAGACTTTCTTTTGAATTCGGCAATAATACCAGTTTTACCCGGCATGGTTAAATAGCTGGACATAGATAAAACAGGCGCTTTATAAAAAGGCATTTGTCTTAATGCAGATTCTGACACAAGCGACTTTTGAACCGCTACCTCTTCTTTTTTACGTGCAATTATTGTATCTAAAATATTCATGTTATTGTACCGCAATTAATTGTTGTAAAACTTGATACGCTTTTTGACCATCTAAACTATTTACAGCTGCCGCATAAGCATCATCATAGCTGGCATACTTCTGCGTCGCATATAATGCCGATGCAGCATTGGCAAGTACTACCGCATTTTGTGCCATCGTACCTTCGCCTTTAATAATTTTTAAGAAAATAGCTGCAGATGCTTCTACGGTGTCTCCACCCACTAAATCCTCTGGAAATACAATACGTTTACCAAGTTCGGTAGCAGCAACGATACGTTCTCCTTTTGCTGTAAATATTTTAGTATCACTTGTTAATGAAATTTCATCGTATCCGTCTAACCCATGAATAATAGTATAGTTAACACCTTCCTCCTGTAATAAATAATGATAAATTCTGGCCATCTCTAAATTGTATACGCCAATGAGTTGATGCGCTGGTTTTGCTGGATTCACAAGCGGGCCTAGCATATTAAAAAAAGTACGAACACCTAAATTTTTTCTAATAGGCCCTACTAATTTTAATGCAGGATGAAAAAGTGGCGCATGTAAAAAACAAATATTAGCAGCATCCAACTCCTGCTTTAATTTAATTTCATCATTTTTAAATACATAACCCAGTTGTTCCATTACATTGGATGATCCACTAATAGTACTAGCGCCATAATTACCATGCTTGGCTACTTTTTGACCAGCCCCAGCCACAATAAAACAAGACAGTGTAGAAATATTAAAAGTATTTTTTCCATCACCCCCAGTTCCAACAATATCAAGTAAATCGTTTGTGCCTAAATGTACAGGAACTGATAATTCAAGTAAAGCATCTCTAAAACCTTGTAGTTCAGCAATGGTAATACTACGCATTAAAAACACGGTCATCAATGAAGCTAATTCGCTATCATTATAGGCGCCCGCAGACATAGAAAGTAGTAGCTCTTTAGCTGCCTCTCTACTAAGCGTTTTATGTTCAAATAAATATTGTAAAATCTTTTTCATTGTAGTAACCAGTTTTTAATGATTGCTTCGCCGTTTGGCGTTAATACACTTTCGGGATGAAACTGAACACCACAAACATCATAGTTTGTATGCTCTATGGCCATAATCAATCCGTTTTCATCTGTGGCAGTAACTTTTAGTTCTGCTGGCAAACCATGATTTGCAATAACCCAACTATGGTAGCGACCAACCTCGATGGTTTCTTCTAATCCATTAAATAAATAATTGGAATTGTCAATTTTTATGGGAGTAGCCACCCCATGATATACCGTAGATAAATTTTCTAATGTAGCGCCAAATGCCTCACCAATAGCTTGATGCCCTAAGCATACGCCAAGTATGGGCTTAGAGGCGGCATACTGTTTAATAAGCGGCAATAAAAGCCCTGCTTCCGAAGGTATACCTGGGCCCGGAGATAAAATAATTTTATCAAAAGCGGCAACGGCGTCAAGTGTTATTTGATCGTTTCTAACTACCGTCACTTTTTGATGCGTAATTTTTTCCACTAGGTGCACTAGGTTGTATGTAAACGAATCATAATTATCAAATACCAATATTTTCATACCCACTCTTTTATATTCCGGCAGCTAATACGACTGCTCTTTTTAATGCATTTAATTTATTGTTAACCTCTTGTAACTCGCTTTCAGGATTCGATGAAACAACGACACCTGCGCCTGCTTGATAATAAAGCGTATTGTCTTTACTTAAAAAACTACGAATCATGATAGCGTGGTTAAATCCTCCATTGAATCCTACAAAACCAATAGCGCCTCCATAATAACCACGTGCCGTAGGCTCCAAGCCGTCAATGATTTCCAGTGCCTTAAATTTTGGTGCGCCACTTAGAGTTCCAGCAGGAAAAGTTTGCGCCAAAATACTAAATGGATTTGCGCCATCCGCTAATGTTCCTACCACTTCACTCACAAGGTGAATGACGTGCGAATAATATTTAACCTGCTTAAAATGACTTACTGTAACATCTGTACAAGATCTACTCAAATCGTTGCGGGCAAGGTCTACTAGCATCACGTGCTCTGCATTTTCTTTAGCATCCTCTAATAATTTTGCAGATAGCTCTTTATCTTGTTCATCATTTCCAGTTCTTCTAAATGTTCCAGCAATAGGATGCATCACTGCTTTATTATTTCGAACAATTAATTGTGCTTCAGGAGAAGAACCCATTAGTTTATAATCACCATAATCAAAGAAAAATAAATAGGGAGAAGGGTTAACGCTTCTGAGCGCACGGTACACATTAAATTCATCTCCTTTAAATGATTGCTCAAACCTTCTACTAAGTACGATTTGAAAAACGTCGCCACGCAAACAGTGTTGAATACCTTTTTCTACCATGGCTTTATAAGCCTCGTCTGTAATATTGGAGCGTTCCACGCCAACAGCTGTAAATGGAAACTGAGGTACGTCTTTATTTTTAATGAGCGATTCGATGAGTGACGTGTCTGCAGATTCATTTGCTAATAAATTTTGGCAAATAAATAGTTCGTCTTTGTAATGATCAAATACAATAACGTACTGATACAACCGATAACGTATGAGTGGGAAATTCGTTTTTTTTGCTTCTGCAAAAGCAATGGTTTCAAATAATGGAATGGCATCAAAACTGGTATAACCAAATAAACCTTGTGCAAATCCAGTTTCCTTGTGTTCACTCGGCGTAACAGCATATCCTTGCATATACGACCATAGCTGATTGTCAATTTGAGACGCTTCAACCACTTGTGAAATAGGATCTTGATTTGGATATTTAATTTCTACCATTTTGGAATCCTTTACTTCTATCCCACCAATGGCACCAATACAAATAAAGGAATAGCTGTTTTCGGCAACATGCGCATCGGTGCTCTCTAGCAGGATGGTATCTCTAAAACGGTCTCTTAAACGCAGGTATATACTAACGGGCGTATACACATCCGCTAGCATTCTTTTACTTTCTGTACGTAATTCAATTTTTTTCATAGGTCACTAATAAAAAGCCCCGACTTTTGGTCGGGGCTTTTGAAATTATTCAAAAAGTAGTGGACGCGCCATTACATTCCCCGATTGGAGTTTGTATGCCACCACCACTTGTTATTTAATACTTGTTTCATTATTGCAAATTTAAGAAAGATTGACGGGTAAAGCCAAATTTTTTTCTAAAAAAGGGATTCGGCTACAATTAGGTCTTGGGGACGGGTAATTTTAAGGTTACTATACTCTCCTTCAATTAAATGTACTTTATGGCCAGCGGCTTCTAATACGGTAGCTTCATCGGTAAAGCCTTCTTGGTAGGGCTGTTCAAAAGCAGGCAATAAAAGGGTACTTAAGAAGGTTTGAGGGGTTTGGATGATTTTAACCTGATTTCGGTCAATTACCTGGTTAGTTTCGCCGGTAACAAGCCTAATACTATCAGTGGCGGTTACAGCTGGTATTGCAGACCCATGAACTAGGGCCTGTTCGTAACATTTTTTAATTAAATCGCTAGAAACCAGACAACGTACGCCATCATGAACAAATATGACGCCTGGGTCTTTAACTGCCTGTAAGCCATTTTTTACAGAATCAAACCTGGTGGCTCCACCGGCAATAAGGTTTATATGGGCAAGCTGTGCAGGCTCAAAATAGGTAGCAGCTTCCTGTAAATAAGCCGCCGGCAATACTAGTACAATTTGGATGTCGTAGTAAGCATAAAAAAACTGTTGAACGGTATGCCAAATAATGGGCTTGCCTTTTAAATGCAAAAACTGCTTGGGCACATCAGAACCCATTCTAACCCCAGATCCACCCGCAACAATGACAGCCGTTTTTTTCATGTTCAATTATTTATAAATCGCTATAGCAGAATCACCGTTACTATTTTGAAAAGCACGGTACATACCCGCACTATTAAATACCATCGCCGTATTACCAGCTGCGTCCACACCAATCATACCACCTTCGCCATTGAGTGCTATTAGTTTTTCATGTACCACCACTTCCATAGCAGCCTGCAAACTAAGACCTTTATATTCCATTAAACAACTAACATCATAAGCTGCAACAGATCTGATAAACATTTCGCCATGCCCCGTACAACTAATGGCGCATGTTTTATTATTGGCATACGTACCACTTCCAATGAGTGGACTATCACCAATACGTCCATATTTTTTATTGGTCATACCACCTGTAGAAGTGGCGCCTGCAATATTGCCCTTGCTATCACAAGCAACAGCACCAACGGTTCCAAACTTTTTATCTTTCAATAATTCTTCTAAGTGATGATTGGTATGATCTAGCGAGTAGGCGTCAGAATCGCGAATCGCTTTCCACTGGTCATATCTAAACTGAGAATAAAAATATTCGTCGGGGGCTAATGCAACACCTTGTTTGATGGCAAAATCATTGGCGCCTTTTCCACTTAAAAAAACGTGATTGCTATTAAGCATTACTTCGGCAGCAAGCTTGATAGGATTTTTAACATTGCGAATAGCGGCAACAGCACCTGCTTCTAAACTTGCGCCATCCATAATGGCAGCGTCCATTTCTTGCAGTCCTTTTTTGGTAAACACACTTCCCCTACCCGCGTTAAATAAAATATTATTTTCAAGAATTACTATTGCAGTTTGAATGGCATCAACAGCACTGCCCTCATTTTGTAATACTTTATAACCGGCATCAAGCGCTTCCTGCATGCCAACTTGATAAGCCTGCTCGAGGGCTGGAGACATATCTTCTTTTAAGATAGTACCCGCACCTCCATGTATAACCAAAGAAAATTGTTGCATCGTTATTCTCTTTTATGAAACTAAAAGCAATTTACATTCTGCTAATAAACGTGATTTATTAATAGCCGCAGTACCTACTTCTTCACAAACAAGTCCTCCAGCAATATTGGCCATTTCTGTGGCAAGTTCAATATTTTTTGTTGCTGCATACACAAGTGATGCAACTGCAATTACGGTATCACCTGCCCCACTAACATCTGCAATGGAGCGAATATGGGTTGGAATAATTTTAGCAACATCACCCGTATCAAAAAACATTCCTTTTTCTGATAGCGTAATTAATGAAATTTGGTGTGCTAGATGTGTTTGCAATGCAGTATGCACAAGCCTTAAGTTGTCCAGTGTAACGGAAGGAATAGGAACCTGCAATCCTTCTTTTACCTCTTTTAAATTTGGCTTAAAAAGGGTAACGCCTTTATAGGCTAAAAAATTATTTTTTTTGGGATCCACAGACATTACAATATTTCGTTCTGTACAAATTGCAATGGCTTCTTTGATGATCGCAGGTGTTAAAACCCCTTTATCATAATCTTCAAAAATAACAATATCAGGTTTTTGAGTATTTAGGCAATCAGTGAATTTTTGAAGTAAAGCCTTTTCAATATCACTAGCAATGGGTGTTGTAATTTCAGCATCTAATCGCATCATTTGTTGATTGCGACTCATGACACGCGTTTTATTGGTTGTGATACGTGAAGGTGTAGAAAGCAAATACTGTGTATCGATGTTTTGCGCTTCAAATAATGATTGAAGTAAAGCACCATCAGCGTCTGTACCAATAACGGATACAATTGTTGTTTGCGCACCTAATGCAACCGTATTTAATGCAACATTGGCAGCACCTCCCACACGGTGTTCTTTGCGCTGCAATGCCACTACGGGCACAGGCGCTTCGGGAGATATGCGATCTACCTGACCCCACCAATACGTGTCAAGCATTACGTCTCCAATGATTACAACTTTTAGCTTGCTAAAGTCTATGAAAAGTTGGTCAAAATTTGTCATGTTTATTTTTTATTACTTCGCACTGCAAGGTAATACAAAGGAATGCCTAATAGTGCAATAATGAGCCCAGGCCATGTAAAATTAGGCTTATAAATGATCAATAATACACAAAACAAGGTTCCCATTAAAACATAGATAGCAGGTAAAATTGGATAGCCTACTGCTTTATATGGTCGCTCCATTTCTGGGCGTTTTTTACGTAAAATAAAGATGCCGATGATGGTTAATACATAGAAAATCACGACAATAAAAGAAACCATGTCTAGTAGGTCGCCATATTTACCACTGATACATAATAGCGCTGCTACCACACACTGTGCCCATAAAGCCCATTCTGGTACTGCATTTTTATTTAAGGTAGATGCTTTTTTGAAAAACAAACCGTCTTGCGCCATAGTATAGTATACCCTTGCTCCGGCTAATATTAAACCATTGTTACAGCCAAATGTAGAAATCATAATCATGATGGCAATTACATAGGTTCCAATATTTCCAAAAATAGCATTGGCGGAGGCTACTGCTACTCTATCGGCGGGTGCATGTGCAATATCATTTAAAGGAAGTACACTGATATACATAAGGTTAGCAGACACATATATTACAGTAACAATTAAAGTGCCTAAAAATAAACTAAGGCCAATATTGCGTTTTGGATTTTTAATTTCTCCTGCGATAAACGTAACGTTGTTCCATGCATCACTACTAAATATAGAACCTACCATCGAAGCTGCTATGGCACCAAAAATAGCTAGTCCTATAACAGGCGTAGTAGTATTATCGGCGGCAATAGATTTCATTGTCCAAGCGTCCTGCCAATTGGCATGCCAGATTTCTGATTTAGCTGCTAGTAAAAAACCAAATCCTATTAAACCAAATAGCGAAAGGAGTTTTGTAACTGTAAAAGTGGTTTGAATGAGTTTGCCACCTTGCACACCCTTAGTATTGATATAGGTTAATAAAATAATGATGGCGATTGAAACAAGCTGTGCGGGATAAATTTTTAGCACCCCAGCCTGAAATATAATATTGGCATCCGTCATTTCGAGGGCCGGAAAAAAGTAACCTGCAAATTTGCTAAACGCTACACCTACTGCTGCGATTGTGCCGGTTTGAATCACCGAAAAAAAGCTCCAGCCGTATAAAAAACCAAGGAGTGGATTGTAGGACTCTTTTAAGTACACATACTGACCGCCTGCTTTTGGAAACATGGCACTAAGCTCACCATAACTTAAAGCTGCAGTAAGGGTCATAAAGCCCGTAATAAGCCATACGGCTACAAGCCAGCCCGCAGAGCCTACATTACGTGTAATATCGGCACTTACAATAAAGATACCAGAACCAATCATGCTACCTGCAACAATCATGGTGGAGTCTAATAAACCTAGTGATGGTTTAAACGATGGTGAATTTGTACTCATAAAAAAAGTTCTGTTGGTTAAAACAGAACTTCAAGATAATTAAAAAAAATAAGATTTAAAGGGCCTATTTTTTTGTTTTATACAATTCATTTAAACCTTTTACAAGGTCTGCAGTAATATCGTACGCTGTGTCTTTGTAATACATAGAAAGCATATCCGAATTATTCCCTAAAATAAAAGCATAGCCTTTGGTTTTATTGTATTCCGCTAAATAATCAGTGATTTTTTTCTTTACGTCTTGTAATTTTTTCATACTCTCGTCTTGCATTTCACTGTTCATCATTTGCTCCTTGCTCTTAAATGTTTTATCCATTTGCTGAAGCTCCTGTTGTCTAGCATTTACCTCAGACGCAGACATGCTTTGACCATTTTTTTGTAGCTCTTGGTATTTTGCTGCAAATACTTCTTTTAACTGATTAAGTTCGTTGTTGTTTTGCTGGGCTTTAGCCTGGATGGAGTTACTCACTTCTTTATAGTAATTAAACTGAGATTCTACAGAATCAATTTCAAAATAAGCAATTCTGAAATCACCAGAAGCAACAGATTTAGAACCTGTAGCTACTGCAGACTTGCTGCCGCTAAATTGAAAATAAAATAGAACTGCTACCGCAATTCCTAAAACAACATTTAAAATCGTATTAATATTTTTCATAACACTAATTTATACATTTTATCTATTAAAAAGTAAAAGTAGGAAGTGTTGGCTTCCTACTTTTACAAATATACTAGGGCTATAAAATATTACTCTTCCTCATCAAAGCTCATCGCTTCTCTAGTGGTAGCTAATACTTCATATTCTTCTTTGCTTCCTACGATCATGTTCTCGAACTCTTTTTGTCCGGTACCTGCAGGAATCAAATGACCTGTAATTACATTTTCTTTAAGACCTAACATCAAGTCTTTTTTACCTTGTATTGCCGCTTGGCTTAATACTTTGGTTGTTTCTTGGAATGAAGCAGCAGAGATCCAACTTCTAACACCAAGAGACGCTTTGGTAATACCCAGTAATACTGGCGTAGCCGTTGCAGGTTTTGCATCACGCACTTCCACTAGTTTTCTGTCCGAACGGCGTAGAATTGAATTCTCTTCGCGTAGTTCTCTTAATGTTATAATTTGACCAGCTTTGTACGTTGCACTTTCGCCAGCATCTGTAACTACTTTTTTGTCGTAGATACGGTCATTTTCTTCGATAAAGTCAAATCTATCTTCTAGATCCTCCTCTAAGAATTTAGTATCACCAGCATCTACAATTTCAACCTTCTTCATCATCTGACGTACAATCACTTCTACGTGCTTGTCATTGATTTTTACACCTTGTAAACGGTAAACCTCTTGGATTTCATTTACAACGTACTCTTGTACTGCAAATGGTCCTTTAATAGCAAGGATTGCCGCAGGTGCAATTTGTCCATCAGACATTGGCGTACCCGCTTTTACGAAGTCACCATCTTGAACTAAGATTTGACGTGTTAATGGTACTAAGTACTTTTTAACCATGCCATCTTTAGATTCAACGATGATTTCTCTGTTACCACGTTTAACGCTACCAAATGTTACCACACCATCGATTTCACAAACAATCGCAGGATTACCTGGATTTCTTGCTTCAAATAATTCAGTTACACGTGGAAGACCTCCCGTGATATCGCGGAGCTTACCTAAAATACGAGGAATTTTAACCATCACAAAACCAGCTTTTACTTCGTCGCCTTCTTCTACAGCGATGTGAGATCCTACTGGTAAGTTGTAATGTTTGTTATCTTTTCCTTCTACAATAATAGTAGGTATTTTAGTTTTATCTTTTGTTTCAATAACCACTTTTTCGCGGTGACCTGTTTGCTCATCGGCCTCATCACGGTAGGTAATACCTTCGAGTACGTTGTCAAATTTGATCTTACCGTTTTGCTCAGCAACGATAACGTTGTTGAATGGATCCCAAGTACAAATCACATCTCCTTTTTTCACTTCTTGGCCATCTTTAACATTTAAAGTAGCACCGTAAGGAACGTTGTTGGTAATCATCAAACGGTCGTTTTTAACGTCCATGATTCTTACCTCACCAGTACGTCCAATAACAATTTTAGCTTTTTTGCCTTCATTGTTTACAGACTCTACTGTACGTAATCCGTCAAACTGAATGGTACCATCAAACTTAGCTACGAGTGTAGATTCGATAGAAGCAGATCCTGCCACACCACCTACGTGGAACGTACGAAGTGTAAGCTGAGTACCTGGTTCACCAATTGATTGCGCTGCAATAATACCTACTGCGTCACCACGTTGTGCGAGGTAACCAGTTGCTAAGTTTTTACCATAACATTTTACGCAAACGCCACGCTTACTTTCGCAAGTAAGTACAGAACGAATCTCTACAGATTCGATACCAGCTTCATCAATTTCTTTAGCAACATCAGAAGAAATTTCTTCGCCTGCATTGATAATTAATTTTTCTGTAACTGGATGGTAAACATTATGTAATGAAGTACGGCCTTCAATTCTGTCTGCTAATGGTTCAATAATATCTTCATTGTCTTTTAGTGCAGATGTAGCAATACCTCTTAAAGTACCACAATCATCATCCGCAATAACAACGTCTTGAGAAACGTCTACTAGACGGCGCGTTAGGTAACCCGCATCCGCTGTTTTTAACGCCGTATCCGCAAGACCTTTACGCGCACCGTGCGTAGAAATAAAGTAATCTAATACGTTAAGACCGCTCTTAAAGTTAGACAAGATTGGGTTTTCAATTACCTCAGATCCTGCGCTACCACTCTTACGCGGCTTAGCCATTAGACCTCTAATACCTACTAGCTGCTTAACCTGTGTTTTACTACCACGAGCACCTGAATCAAGCATCATGTAAACAGAGTTAAAGCCTTGCTTGTCTGTTTGCATTTCATGCATCAATGTTTCCGTAATTCTCGTATCCACACGACCCCATATATCAATAACTTGGTTGTAACGCTCGTTATTGGTAATAAGACCCATGTTGTAGTTTTCCCAAACTTCTTCTACTTCTGCTTTTGCATTTTCAAGTAACTCACCTCTTTGATCAGGAACGATTAAGTCGTTTACGTTAAATGATAAACCACCACGGAATGCCATTCTAAATCCTAATGTTTTAATATCATCCAGGAATTTAGCGGTTGTAGGAACGTTTGTGATTTTAATAATATCACCAATGATATCTCTTAAAGATTTCTTAGTTAAAAGCGCATTGATATATCCTACTGGTGCAGGTACGTGTTGGTTGAATAACACACGACCAACCGTAGTATCAATTAATTTTTTCACTAGTACACCACCTTCACGAACATTGGTTTTTACTTTGATGTTAGCGTGTAAGTCTACACGGTTTTCATTGTACGCAATGATCACTTCATCCATACTGTAGAAAGCCATACCCTGTCCTTTAACGGTTTCAGTTTCGGTGGTTTTCTTACCCTTTGTAATGTAGTATAAACCAAGTACCATGTCCTGAGAAGGAAGGGTGATTGGCGTACCATTTTGCGGGTTCAAGATGTTGTGAGAAGAAAGCATTAATAACTGTGCTTCCAGTACCGCTGCACTGCTAAGTGGAACGTGTACCGCCATTTGGTCACCATCGAAATCCGCGTTAAACGAAGATGTAACGAGTGGGTGCAATTGAATGGCTTTACCTTCTACCAACTTAGGTTGGAATGCTTGAATAGACAAGCGGTGAAGTGTTGGGGCACGGTTTAATAATACCGGGTGACCTTTTAAAATATTTTCTAAGATATCCCAAATTACAGCTTCTTTTTTATCTACTAATTTTTTAGCAGACTTCACTGTTTTTACAATACCTCTTTCGATTAATTTACGAATAACAAATGGCTTAAATAATTCAGCAGCCATATCTTTTGGTAATCCGCACTCGTGCATTTTTAACTCAGGTCCTACAACGATTACAGAACGACCAGAATAGTCTACACGCTTACCAAGTAAGTTTTGACGGAAACGACCTTGCTTACCTTTTAATACATCCGATAAAGATTTTAAAGCACGTCCACCTTCTGCTTTAACCGCATTAGATTTACGAGAGTTATCGAATAAAGAATCGATCGCTTCTTGTAACATACGTTTTTCATTACGTAAGATTACTTCTGGCGCTTTAATTTCTAACAAACGCTTTAAACGGTTGTTACGGATAATTACACGACGGTATAAATCGTTAAGATCCGAAGAAGCAAAACGACCACCATCTAGCGGCACCAATGGACGAAGTTCTGGTGGAATAACTGGGATGTATTGCATCACCATCCACTCAGGCTTATTAACGATATGTGTACCTGCTTCACGGAAAGATTCTACAACGCTGAGGCGCTTTAAAGCATCTGCTTTACGTTGTTGAGAAGTTTCGTTTGCAGCAGCATTACGTAAAGAGAAACTTAAACCATCTAAATCAATTCTTTGCAATAAACCGTGAACGGCTTCTGCACCCATTTTAGCGATGAACTTGTTTGGATCTTCGTCAGGTAAGAATTGATTTTCTTTTGGTAAAGTATCTAATAAATCTAAGTATTCTTCTTCGGTTAAAAGATCACCCATGTTTAGGTTTTCTTTGATACCGCCTTGTAATACTACATAACGCTCGTAATAGATGATGGTTTCTAATTTCTTAGAACTCATCCCTAATAAATAACCAATTTTGTTAGGTAAAGATTTGAAGTACCAAATGTGTACTACAGGTACCACTAATTTGATGTGGCCCATACGCTCACGACGTACTTTTTTCTCTGTTACTTCTACCCCACATCTGTCACACACAATGCCTTTGTAACGGATACGCTTGTATTTACCACAAGCACACTCATAATCTTTAACTGGACCAAAAATTCTTTCGCAGAATAAACCATCTCTTTCAGGCTTATACGTACGGTAGTTAATGGTTTCAGGCTTTAATACTTCACCGAAACTTCTTTCTAAAATATTATCTGGAGAAGCCAGACCGATAGTGATCTCGGAGAAAGTTAATCTTGGTCGATTGTCTCTTTTAATGGCCATATCTAGGTTGTAAATTTGTAATGATAATTGTTGTTAATAGATGTGTTGGTTTTTTAAAATCTTATTCAAATTTTAAGTCTAAACCTAAACCTCTCAATTCATGTACTAATACATTAAATGATTCTGGTACACCCGGACGTGGAATGTTTTCACCTTTAACGATGGCTTCATAGGTTTTTGCTCTACCAATGATATCATCAGATTTAAGGGTTAATAATTCCTGTAAGATGTTAGCAGCACCATATGCTTCAAGTGCCCATACCTCCATCTCACCAAAACGCTGTCCACCAAACTGAGCCTTACCACCAAGCGGTTGCTGGGTAATTAAGCTGTATGGTCCGATAGAACGTGCGTGCATTTTATCATCAACCATGTGGTGTAGTTTAATCATATAGATAACACCCACAGTAGCTTTCTGATGGAAACGCTCTCCAGTTTCACCATCATATAAATACGTATGTCCATTTCTTGGAATACCCGCATCTTTACAATATTGCTCAATTTGATCGGTGCTTGCACCATCAAAAATTGGCGTAGCAAATTTCACACCTAAACGCTTACCTGTCCAACCTAAGATGGTTTCATAGATTTGACCAAGGTTCATACGAGAAGGTACCCCTAGTGGGTTAAGAACGATGTCTACCGGTGTACCGTCTTCCATAAATGGCATGTCTTCTGCACGCACAATTTTGGCAACGATACCTTTGTTTCCGTGACGACCCGCCATCTTATCTCCCACTTTAAGCTTACGCTTAACGGCTAAGTAAACTTTCGCTAATTTTAATACACCTGCTGGTAATTCATCACCAATAGAGATGTTGAATTTCTCACGCTTGTAACGACCTAACTCTTCGTTGAAACGAATGCTGTAGTTGTGTAACAAGGTGTTGATTTGTTGATCTGTTTTTTCGTCACCAGTCCAACCAAGTGGATTAATGTTTTGGTAATCGAGGGTCGCTAAGTTTTTCTGATTGAACTTAGAACCTTTAGGGATTAACATTTCGCCAAAGTTGTTGCTTACACCAGCTGAAGATTTGTCTTTTAGTAGTGTTTGTAATTTATCAAGCAACAATTCTTTGATATGCTCGGTATTTTCTTCGTGCACTTTTTCTACTTTTTCAAGTAAAGCTTTTTCACGAATTTTACCGTTCTTATCTTTTTTAGCGCGTTGGAATAATTTTTTATCAATCACCACACCTTCTGTACCGTTTGGTGCTTTTAAAGAAGCATCTTTTGCATCACCTGCTTTGTCACCAAAGATGGCACGTAAAAGTTTTTCTTCTGGTGTAGGATCTGATTCACCTTTAGGTGTAATCTTACCAATTAAAATATCACCTTCTTTGATCGTAGCACCAATTCTGATGATACCATGCTCATCTAAATCTTTGGTCGCTTCTTCAGAAACGTTAGGGATATCTGGTGTTAATTCTTCTTCACCTAATTTAGTATCGCGTACTTCTAATTCATATTCATCGATGTGAACAGAAGTAAATAAATCTTCGCGAACAACTTTTTCACTAATTACAATCGCATCCTCGAAGTTGTAACCTTTCCATGGCATGAACGCCACTTGTAAGTTACGACCTAGTGCTAACTCACCATCTTTAGTTGCATAACCTTCAGTTAAGAAATCACCTTTCTTAACTTTTTGTCCTTTTTTAACAGCAGGACGTAGGTTAATACAAGTAGCTTGGTTTGTTTTGATGAACTTGGTTAGTTTATAAATTTGTAAATCGTCGCTAAAAGAAACCAAACGATCTAAATCATTTCTATCATAACGAACATGGATTTCGTTTGCATCAACAAACTCTACCACACCATTACCATCTGCATGGATTTGGATACGTGCATCACGTGCAGCTTTTCCTTCTAAACCTGTACCAACAATTGGTGCTTCAGGAATAATTAATGGAACTGCTTGACGTTGCATGTTTGATCCCATTAGGGCACGGTTGGCATCATCATGTTCTAAGAATGGAATTAAAGACGCACTCAAACCAACAATCTGGTTAGGTGCTACGTCCATATATTCTACATCTTCTTTATCTAAAATTGGGAAGTCTCCAGTTTGACGAGAAACAACTTTATCTTCTGCGAATTCTCCTTTTTCTGTTAATGGTGAATTTGACTGTGCAATTTTTGCAGTATCCTCTTCTTCAGCGCTGAGGTACGTTAATTGCTTCATGTTTACTTTACCATTTTCTACTTTACGGTATGGTGTTTCAATGAATCCCATATCGTTAATAGAAGCATGCACACACAACGTAGAAATTAGACCAATGTTTGGTCCTTCCGGTGTTTCGATGGTACATAAACGGCCGTAGTGAGAATAGTGTACGTCACGTACTTCAAATCCTGCACGCTCTCTACTTAAACCGCCGGGTCCAAGCGCAGAAATACGACGCTTGTGCGTGATCTCTGATAACGGATTTGTTTGGTCTAAGAATTGAGATAACTGTGAAGTACCAAAGAATGAATTGATGACACTAGAAAGTGTTCTTGCATTGATAAGGTCAACGGGTGTAAATACCTCGTTGTCACGAACGTTCATACGCTCACGAATGGTACGCGCCATACGCGCTAAACCAACACCAAATTGTGCATACAATTGCTCACCCACGGTACGTACACGACGATTGCTTAGGTGATCAATATCGTCAATCTCTGCTTTCGCATTGGTTAAACGAACTAAGTATTTAACAATTTCAATGATGTCTTGCTTTGTTAAAACTTTTTTCTCTAATGGATAATCTAAGTCAAGTTTACGGTTGATTTTGTAACGACCAACTTCACCTAAATCATAACGCTTATCAGAGAAGAATAATTTGTCAATGATACCACGCGCCGTTTCATTATCTGGAGCATCCGCACCACGTAATTGACGGTAAATATGTTGTACCGCTTCTAACTCAGAGTTAGAGGTATCTTTGTTTAATGTGTTGTAGATGATTGCATAATCACCACCAAATTCTTCTTTTTGAATAAAGACACTCTTCACATCCATCTCAACAATTGTTGCGATAGCAGCTTCATCTAAAACAGTGTCACGCTCCATAACAATTTCGTTACGCTCGATGCTCACTACTTCACCAGTATCTTCATCCACAAAATCTTCTACCCATGTTCTTAAAACACGCGCAGCTAATTTGCGACCAACTTGATTGGCTAAAGATTTTTTATCGGCTTTGATTTCATCAGCCATTCCAAATAATTCAAGAATGTCTTTGTCTGTTTCAAAACCAATAGAACGTAATAAAGTGGTTACGGGGAACTTCTTTTTACGATCGATATATGCATACATAACATTGTTGATGTCTGTAGCAAATTCCATCCATGCACCTTTAAAAGGAATGACACGAGCAGAATAAATTTTTGTTCCGTTCGGGTGAACTGATTGTCCAAAGAATACACCAGGTGAACGGTGTAACTGAGAAACAATAACACGCTCAGCACCATTAATTACAAACGTACCACGCGGTGTCATGTAAGGAATGTTTCCGAGGAATACATCCTGTACGATGGTTTGGAAATCCACGTGCTCTTCATCATTACAGCTTAAACGTAGTTTAGCTTTTAATGGAACTGCATACGTTAATCCACGCTCCATACACTCATCAAGTGTGTAACGTGGTGGATCAATAAAATAATCTAGGAATTCTAGTACGAAAATGTTACGCGTGTCTGTGATAGGAAAATTTTCCTTAAACACACGGAACAAACCTTCCACATTTCTGCGATCTGGTGTTGTTTCTAACTGAAAAAATTCTCTAAATGACTCTAACTGAATGTCAAGTAAATCTGGCGTTTCTGCCAAGTTCTTTGTTTTACCAAAGTTGACCCTGTTGTTCAAAATTGTTGTAGACATGTATATAAAACCGGTTTAAATACAAAAAATATTGAGACAAGTATCCCAATTTAAGGATGGCAAAGGTACGAAATGAGGGGCAGGAAACAAACAAATACTGGACCAAAATGTCCAAAAAATCAATAATTTTTACCGCAAAAGTCAGCCTGTCATGAAAAATGGCTAAAATTTTGTAAGATTTATTGTAAAATATTGATTATCAATAGATAGTCTAAAAAAGAATTTTGTTAAAATACAGCAAAGTTCGAGAAAAATGTAGCAAGATGGCATAAAAAAAGCGGTTTCAACAAAGTTGAAACCGCTTTTTTTTGAATGTATTGGACTAGAATTAGTCGTAAATTACTTTACTTCTACTTCAGCACCAGCTTCTTTAAGCTTCGCTGCGATATCATCAGCTTCTGCTTTAGAAACACCCTCTTTAACAGGTTTTGGTGCACCGTCAACTAGATCTTTTGCTTCTTTAAGTCCTAAGCCAGTTAATTCTTTTACAACTTTAACTACGCCTAATTTGCTAGCACCACCGCTTACTAAGATTACATCAAAAGATGATTTCTCTTCTGCAGCAGCAGCTCCGCCGCCATCACCTGCGCTTACTACAACCGCAGCAGCAGCTGGTTCAATACCGTAATCAGCTTTTAATACATCAGCTAATTCTTGTACTTCTTTTACTGTTAAGCCTACTAATTGTTCGGCTAATGCTTTAACGTCTGCCATTTGATTTAAATTTTTTCCGCCTTCATACTTTGTTACAAGTCCGGCGGAGGGTTTAAAAAAATTTGCCTTTATTTTCCCTCAGGCCTGGGATATTTTTATGCTTCTGTTTCAGGAGCAGCAGCTTCTTCTACAGCAACTTCTACAGATGCAGCAACAACTTCAGTTTCTGTTTTTGAACTACCATTTTCGGCGTGGTTTAATAAAGCAGCAATTACGCGCTTAGCCGGAGATTGTAATAATCCAAGAACTTCACCAATAAGTTCGTTCTTCGTTTTGATTTGCGTTAACGCCTTAAGTGTGTTATCACCAGAGTAAACATCTCCATTGATAAACGCAGCTTTTAATTGAGGCTTGTCTCCACCCTTTCTGAACGCGCTGATAATAACAGCTGGATCTTTAGGATTTTCAGAGAACATTAACGCAGTAACATTATTTAATGCTGGATAAATCGCAGCATATTTTTCTGCATCGATAGCTTCTAATGCTTTACGGATAAGCGTGTTTTTTGCAACTTTCATTTCTACTTGCTTATCAAAACAAGTACGACGAAGTGCAGAAACCTGCTCTACTGTTAAAGATTCGGTATCGGTAATATAGAAGTTATTGTATTGAGTGAACTTTTGTTTAAGAACCTCAATCACTTCATTTTTTTGATCTTTTGTCATGTCTGATCTTTTTTAAAAACCCGGGTCATTTTTCTAGAAAATAGAAATCACCAGGAATTAGTTCATTAATGATTTTGTGTCTAACATAATGCCAGGACTCATGGTACTTGCCATGCTTACACCTTTGATGTAAGTTCCTTTAGAAGAAGAAGGCTTTAACTTAATAATAGCATTGATTAACTCTGTGCTATTTTCGGCAAGCTTATCTGGTGCAAAAGAGATACGTCCAATTGAAGCATGAACAATACCTGCTTTATCAACCTTGAAAGCAATTTTACCACCTTTTACTTCATTAACAGCTGCTGCAACATCGTTTGTAACAGTACCTGTTTTAGGGTTTGGCATTAAGTTACGTGGACCTAATACTTTACCTAATTTACCAATCTTAGGCATTACTGCTGGTGTTGCAATGATAACATCCATATCAACCCAACCGCTTTCGATCTTTGCAATAAAATCATCAAGACCTACATAATCAGCACCCGCTTCTTTTGCAGATGCTTCTTTATCAGGCGTACAAAGAACTAATACTTTTTTTGTTTTACCAGTACCATGTGGTAATGATACAGTACCTCTAACTTGTTGGTCTGCTTTTTTAGGATCTACACCTAAACGAATGTGTAAATCTACAGAGCTATCAAATTTGGTACAGTTAATTTCTTTTACAAGTGTAGACGCTTCTTTAAGGGAATAAGATTTGTTTTTATCCACCTTTGTAACTGCTACTTTTCTTTTTTTAGTAAGTGACATTTTTTAATAATTAAAGGTGAATAAATTAATTTTCCCAAGGAGCTTGGCCATCCACTGTGATACCCATACTACGTGCAGTACCTGCCACCATGCTCATTGCACTGTGAAGGGTAAATGCATTTAAGTCAGCCATCTTGTCTTTTGCAATTTCTTCTACTTGCGCCCAGGTAACTTTACCCACTTTTTGACGGTTGCTTTCTTTAGATCCTTTTTGGATTTTAGCAGCTTCCATTAATTGTACGGGTGCTGGTGCAGTTTTGATGATAAAGTCGAAAGACTTGTCTGCGTAGACAGTAATTAAAACAGGAACAACTTTTCCTTGTTTGTCTTGAGTTCTAGCATTAAACTGCTTACAGAACTCCATGATGTTTACACCCTTAGAACCAAGGGCCGGACCTACTGGAGGTGCAGGGTTGGCTTGACCGCCTTTAACCTGCAGCTTTACATAGCCTGTGATTTCTTTAGCCATTTTTTTTGATTTAATTGGTTATAGCGTAGTACCATCGTGGTCCTACTCCCAAAGTCAATCATTCTTCGTAAAAAGAACTTTTGGGGCAGCAAAGGTACAATTAAATAGCAAAAAAACAAGGAAAATGCAAAAAAATAAGGGCTACCCACTGGATAGCCCTTACTACATTCATTATCAGTGCGTTAGAAACCTAATTAGCTGAGTTTTTCAACTTGCATGTAGCTTAATTCTACTGGTGTAGAACGGCCAAAGATTTTAACGGTTACTTTTAGTTTTTTCTTCTCTTCATTTACTTCTTCGATAACACCGTTGAAGTCGTTGAAAGGACCTTCGATTATTTTGATGGTTTCACCAATGATAAATGGTTCGCTGATGCTACCACCCATATCATTCATTTCATCCACCTTACCTAACATTTTATTGACTTCACTTTTACGCAAAGAAATAATGTTTCCTTTTGAACCCTTACCATCGGTTAAAAAGTGCATCACATTGCTAATGTTGCTAATGTGCATCACCATGTCATCATTTAATTTTCCGTCAAGCACTTCAATCATCACATAACCAGGAAAATAGTTTTTCTCGCGCATTACTTTTTTACCATTTTGTACTTTGTACACTTTTTCCATTGGTAAAAAGATCTGCTTGATAAGATCTTGCCAACCACTTCTTAAAATATCTTTATCAAGATATTCTTTTACTTTACGCTCCTTCCCACTCACTACACGAAGCACATACCATTTTGTTTCTGGCTTTGCTACTGCAGGGGTTTCAGGCGTTGTAATATCTGTTAATGCTTCCATGATTAGATTACTTGAATAATGAATAAATCAACTTCAGCAATTGGTTGCTTGAAAAGTCCATAACCCACACCATTGCGGTAATGATAACAGTCGCTACAAGTACAATAACGGTACTTTGTTGCAACTGATTCCAAGTTGGCCAGGTCACTTTTTCTAGTAACTCATTGTAACTTTCTTTGAAGTAAGTTGTGATCTTGTTCATGAGAACAAATTAATAATTTTATAAAATAAAAACCTTAGCACGGGCACTAGGATTCGAACCCAGATCAAAGGTTTTGGAGACCCGTATGCTACCGTTGCACCATGCCCGTATAAAGCTAAAAGCTATTCCGTTTGTAGCGGAACAGCTTTTAGAATTATTTGCAAATATAATAAAATCTATTTGCTTGCAGCTAAAAGCTTTCGCTTTTGGCTTATTTGATGATTTCAGTTACCTGACCAGCACCTACTGTTCTACCACCTTCACGAATCGCAAACTTAAGACCCTTTTCCATTGCGATAGGTTGGATTAATTTAACAGTTAAGTTGGTGTTGTCACCAGGCATAACCATTTCTGTACCAGCTGGAAGTGTACACTCACCAGTTACGTCTGTTGTACGGAAATAGAATTGAGGACGATATTTGTTAAAGAATGGAGTATGACGTCCACCTTCTTCTTTTGATAATACGTAAACCTCACCTTTAAATTCAGTGTGCGGTGTAATAGAACCTGGCTTACAGATTACCATACCACGACGGATATCTTTTTTCTCAATACCACGTAATAATAAACCTGCGTTATCACCAGCTTGACCTTCGTCGAGTAATTTTTTGAACATCTCAACACCAGTTACTGTAGAAGTAAGAGGAGCATCCATCAAACCAACGATTTCAACACCTTCACCTACTTTGATGATACCACGCTCGATACGACCTGTAGCAACTGTACCACGACCTGTGATCGAGAATACGTCTTCTACTGACATCAAGAACGCCATATCAACTGGACGTGGAGGAAGAGGGATATAAGTATCCACTGCAGCCATTAATTCGTCAATCTTACCAACCCATTTTGGATCTTCAGAAAGCGCTCCGGTTGCAGAACCTTGAATAATTGGAGTGTTATCACCATCGAAACCGTATGAAGTTAATAACTCACGGATTTCCATTTCAACTAGTTCTAATAATTCAGGATCATCAACTAAGTCTACTTTGTTCATGAAAACAACGATACGAGGTACACCTACCTGACGAGCCAAAAGGATGTGCTCTTTGGTTTGTGGCATCGGACCATCAGTTGCAGCAACTACTAGGATGGCACCATCCATTTGTGCAGCACCAGTAATCATATTCTTAACATAGTCAGCGTGACCTGGACAGTCAACGTGTGCATAGTGACGATTATCGGTTTGATATTCTACGTGTGCAGTATTAATGGTAATACCACGCTCTCTTTCTTCAGGAGCACCATCGATTTCATCGTATTTTTTTGCAACGTTACCCATGCCCTTTTTAGCCAAAAGCGAAGTGATGGCAGCAGTTAAGGTGGTTTTACCGTGGTCAACGTGACCAATGGTACCAACGTTTACGTGAGGTTTTTCCCTCTTAAAGGTCTCTTTAGACATTTTTATCGGTTTTATTTGTGTTTTAAAAAATTTGCCTTTTGGGCTTTATTTATTTCGAATCATTCCTTGCGGAAAAATTGCTTTTTTGGTGTTCTGTTTTAATCCTTTATTAATATCAGCGCGCTAAATTAAGTATTTTTTTGCGCTTTCAACTAATAATATGCGTTGTAACATAGATTAGAGCCGTTAGTGAGAATCGAACTCACGACCTCTTCCCTACCAAGGAAGTGCTCTACCACTGAGCTACAACGGCTTAGCATCGTTTGAAGTTGGTGGACCTCAAACAAACCGTGGAGCGGAAGACGAGGGTCGAACCCGCAACCTATAGCTTGGAAGGCTATCGCTCTACCAATTGAGCTACTTCCGCTTGTATTACAAAGCTAATGCTGTGTAATCAGTTATTTTAAAGAACTAAGTGGGCAGAGTAGGGTTCGAACCTACGTACTCGTGAGAGAACAGATTTACAGTCTGTCGCCTTTAACCACTCGGCCATCTGCCCTACTAGAAGTATTTGACTTAAAAAAATTAGAGCCGAAGATGGGACTCGAACCCGCGACCTACTGATTACAAATCAGTTGCTCTACCAACTGAGCTACTCCGGCATTATACTTCTATAAAAAAAGAACAACCTCTTTTAAGGGACGGCAAAGGTAATGGAAAACTTTATTCAGCAAAATTTTGGACCATAAATTTTCAAATAGTTTTTAAGGTTTTTTTAGGGACTGGGGGCGACTTGGCCAAACAGGTCCAAAAACCTTGCAATAAAAGCCATAAAAAAGGCCTCCCAAAAAGGAGGCCAGTACTACTAAAACCAGTATGGTAGGGCATTACACAACAATTACTTTGTTGTTACGCCGCTAATTTTTCTTTGTGTTTTTTAATTTGTGCCACCATTGCATCATAGGCTCCTTCAAATGCTGCTTCAAAAGTTTTGGCGCTATCCTTTACAAAAAAATCATGTTTTGGGACATGAACGCATATTTCTACGACTTTGTCTTTGATGTGATGGACTACATTGTCCAGTTTTAAGAAGATTTCAAGTTTGGTGATGCCGTCGTGAAAATGATGTAGTTTTTTTGCTTTTTGAGTAACCAATTGGGTTAATTTTTCGTCGGCAACAAAGTGCACGGTTTGAATTAGAACGTTCATACAACAACTCTTTTAATCGGTGAAAAAATAAGTGAAAAGAAGGAACTTCTATTGCTTACAATTTACTATAAATAATACACAAAAAAAAGTTAATTGTATAAACGGTAAAAGGGTGCAAACTCATTAGGCTTTTGGGAAAAATGGCTTAGGCTTTGGGGTGTGCCTTTTTAAAAACCTCTTTTAACTTTTCGATGGTGTTGTGCGTGTAAACTTGCGTGGCAGCTAAACTACTGTGGCCTAGGAGTTCCTTTACAGCATTGAGGTCTGCGCCGTTGTTCATGAGGTGTGTAGCAAAACTATGCCTTAAAATATGCGGGCTTTTTTGTTGCAAAGTAGTAACTAAACTTAAATAATATTTTACAAAACTATACACCATGCGGGGCTGTAAAGCCTTTCCATTTTCTGAAGTAAACAAGTTGTCAATGCCGGGCAGTTTTGCAGGTCGGTTGGCACAGTATTGTTTGAGCTGTTGCAGTAGTGCAGGACTTATCGGAAGTAACCTTTCTTTGTTGCCTTTTCCCACCACTTTTAATTGCTGAAGCGAGGGATCTAGTTGCGACTCTTTTAAGTGCACCAACTCAGATAAACGCATACCCGTACTATAAAATAATTGGAGAACCAACCTTTCGGTACTACCCTTCCAAGTATCCGGAAATTCGATATGTGCAAAAAGGGTATCCATATCTACCTCGGCAACAAAAGCAGGCAGCCTTTTGCGCACTTTAGGCGTTACGATGGTAGCCATGGGACTGGTGGCTAGTACACCGGTTTTAAGCTGGTATTTAAAAAAAGATTTGAGGGCCGAAATTTTGCGGTTGAGACTTTTGGCCGTTAACCCCTCTTCTTTCATTTCGGCGAGCCAGGACCTAATATACATAGCGGTAATAGCTTCTAGCGGGGGTGCATCAAATTGACTGCTGAGGTAGGCAAAAAACTGTGCAAGGTCGTTTTGGTATGCTATAATAGTATGCTGCGCATATCGCTTCTCAAATTTGAGATGGTCTAAAAAAGGTTGCAATATAGCAACGTATGCATCAGACATAAACCAAAAGTTTGGGCATAAAAAAAGTAGCCTAAAGTTAAGATACTTAAGGCTACTTAATATGATTTAGGAAACAAAGAGTAATTACCCTTCGATTTTTCCGCTAGCTATTTGTTGCTTGTAGATTGCTTTTAACACTTGTCCACGACGCACAACTGAAGGCTTAGTGAAAGCTTGACGCTCTCTTAATTGTAAAAGCGTTTTGCTTTTTTCAAACTTCTTTTTGTACTTCTTAAGCGCTTTGTCGATGTTTTCGCAATCTTTTGAGTCGATAATTAACATACTATGATACCTCCTTAGGTGATTTTTAGGATTGCAAAGATAAGGGATGATTATTAATTAACAAACGGTTCCAAAAAATAATTTTCAAATAACAATTTAAATCTGAAAATTAAATAGACTTCCCTTTTAAGGCTCCCTTTACCGCTTCGTCCATGGCGCGCTCAGCAAACGGTCTGGTAGTTTCGTTGAGGGCTTCTATTTTGGCTTGAATGATGTTCTTGTCCTCCATGGTTATAGCCAGTTGTAGCGCTTGCAACGCAAGCGCGGTTTGGGTCACTTCTTCGGGCGTTAATAAAGATTGGTGCTTTACCATAAACTTTTCGGTAACGGCAAGGAGCTGCTCTCCCTCTGTTCTGGCTTCTACCAGCGCCCTTAAGACCATATCGGCAGCAGCATTTTCGATACTATCCTGAAGCATCTTTTCTACCTGATCATCCGTTAAATCTAGGGCCGGCTTTACTTCAATAATTTGTTCAACACCACTTCGTAACTCTTTGGCTTTCACTACTAATATACCATCTGCATTCAATAAAAATTGAATCTCTACTTTAGGTAATCCTGCAGGCATACCAGGTATACCTGTTAGGTTAAACTCGGCTAGTTTGCGGTTGTCTTTCACCAAATCACGCTCCCCCTGATACACCGAAATACGCATACTGGATTGCCCATCCACATGAGTCGTATATTGTCTTCCTACCTGGGTAGGCACTTTTGAGTTACGTGGAACAAGCACTTCCATGAGGCCTCCCATCGTTTCAATACCCAGGCTTAAAGGGGTGATATCGAGGAGTAAAAAGTCTTTGTTATTGCCAGCTAAAATATCGGCTTGGACGGCTGCACCTAGCGCAACCACCTCATCCGGATTGATACTATCATTGACAGGTTTTCCAAAAAAGGAAGCCACCGCTGTCTTAACAGCTGGAATTCGAGTACTGCCTCCAACCATCACAATGGAGTCTATTTGATGAGCCGATAGCTTGGCATCTGTTAGGGCATTTTGACAACAAGTGATGGTTTTGCTGATAATGGATTCGATTAAAGATTCAAAAACAGGCTTTGTAATCTGATATATTTGACCATCAATGGTTGTTTCAAATTGATCCAAACTGCTTAAAGTTTTTTTAGCTTCTTCTGCACTTAAACGTATGGTTTGTAATAAGTTAGGATTTGTTTGTAAAACTTTAATATCAATTGATTTTTGATCCAACCAATAATCTATTATAGCACGGTCAATATCATCTCCACCCAAATAAGTATCCCCATTGGTTGAGAGTACATCAAATACCCCATCGGTAATTTTAAGGATTGAAATATCAAAAGTACCGCCACCTAAATCGTATACCGCAATGGTTGTCTCCCCCTCTTTTTCAAGCCCTAAGCCATACGCTAAACTTGCAGCGGTTGGCTCATTCACAATACGTAATACATCCAGTCCGGCTAATTTACCAGCATCGCGGGTTGCCTGACGCTGCGCATCATTAAAATAGGCAGGCACCGTAATAACGGCTTTAGTAACGGGTGTTTTTAAAATATGTTCGGCACGCTTTTTTAGCTCAGCCAGAATAAAAGAAGATAAATCGGTGGGAGAATAAAAGCTAGAGCCTACCTGCACTTTAACCAGCGCATCGGTATTGTCATCGATTACTTTGTAGGTAAAATAACCTGCACTCTGGCTCACATCTTTGTAGCTTTTACCCATGAGGCGCTTGGCACTAAAAATGGTATTGGCAGGGTCCGTTTCTAAAAAACGTTTGGCGCCCTGTCCTACTTCTGGATTACCAAAAACGTCAAAGTGCACCACGCTGGGTACTAAACTTGAACTATCATGCTCTTTTAAAGCAACGGGTTGCTTTGTTTCTGGATGAATAATGGCCACCAAACTGTTGGTGGTACCCAAATCTATTCCTACAATCATTTCAGCCTTTTGAAGGCTACCTGTTGCGATATTAATGCCAATCTTTGCCATAAGTAGGCTGCGAAATTACGACTCTACCACCATAGTTCCACTCAAATGATCATGCAATGTGCTTCCTAAAAACGGAATAAAAAATGGATCAATGAGAATAAGCCTTGCTAGTGACCTTATCAATATTTGACCTACACTCGCTTTTTGCATGCTAGCTGGGGTGCTTTTATTAGAAACCACCGTACAACCCGTAAGCCATTTGGCAGGTGTTTTGGCAAACAACCATTCAAAAATTAAATAGTAGATAAAAAGGGATCCAAAAAAGAACCAGCCAAAATTTAAGTGCATGTAACCCCAGTACAATACATGAAAATTCCACCATTTGTATAGCAGCACCGCCAGTATCCAATAGAGTATCGTATCCACTAAAAAGTTTAACACCCGGGTACCATCTCCTACTTTTTTCATACCGCAAAAATAACGGCTTGAACCCGTAATTCGCCTACTAACTATTCCTTACTTTTGCAACAAATAAGCACACCCCTATGACTTTGATTGAAGAACTACGTTGGAGAGGCATGATTCAGGACATGATGCCAGGAACAGAAGAATTACTAGCCAAAGAAATGGTGTCTGGCTATATTGGATTTGACCCTACTTCAGATAGTTTACATATTGGGAGCCTCGTGCCTATTTTACTTCTGGTTCATTTGCAAAATGCAGGACATAAGCCCTACGCACTTGTAGGTGGCGCTACTGGTATGGTAGGCGACCCTTCCGGCAAAAGTGAAGAGCGTAATTTGCTATCAGAAGATATTTTGCTTCATAACCAAGAAGGCGTTCGCAAACAATTAGAAAAGTTTTTAGACTTTGACGCTGCTAAAAAAAATGCAGCCGTTATGGTAAACAACTATGACTGGTTTAAAGAAATCAATTTTCTTTCTTTTATAAGAGACGCAGGTAAACATATCACTGTCAATTACATGATGGCTAAAGACAGTGTAAAAAAGAGATTAGAAGGTGATACGGGCATGAGCTTTACTGAATTCACTTACCAACTTATTCAGGGTTACGATTTTTACTGGTTGTACCAGAACAAAAATTGTAAACTACAAATGGGCGGAAGTGATCAGTGGGGAAATATTACTACAGGTACCGAACTTATTAGACGCAAAACCGGTGGTGAAGCTTTTGCATTTACCTGCCCACTTATCAAAAAAGCAGACGGCGGAAAATTTGGCAAAACAGAAAAAGGAAACATTTGGTTAGATCCTAAAAAAACGAGTCCCTATCAGTTCTATCAATTCTGGCTAAATGCTTCTGATGAAGATGCAAAAGGTTGGATCAAAATATTTACACTATTACCAGTTTCAGAAATTGAAGCTTTACTTACAGAACATGAAGCTGCACCACACTTAAGACTCCTACAAAAAAAATTAGCCGAGTGCCTAACAACTTGGGTTCATAGCGCTGCCGATTATGACTTTGCTGTAAAAGCATCTGATATTTTATTTGGTAACGCCACCACAGAAGTATTACAAAGTTTAAATGAAAACGAACTTTTGCAAGTAATGGAAGGTGTGCCTACAGCTAAAATTAGCAAAGCCTCACTAGCAAATGGTTTCGACCTTATCGACTTTCTCGTTGAAACAAATATTTTTCCTAGCAAAGGAGAAGCTAAAAAAATGTGGCAAGCGGGTGGCATAGGATTAAATAAAACCAAAATAGCACCTGAAAAAACAAGTATTGATGCGCATGACCTTTTACAAAGCAAATATTTACTGCTTCAAAAAGGCAAGAAAAATTACTACTTGGTAATTGCAGAATAAGGTAGCTACTACATAGCTGCTAATACATTCCACATTGCTTCCGCTAGTACTGCATTTCCTTTTTCATTTAAATGCACACGGTCAGTGGTTAAAATTTTAGACTCCTGATTGGAAGGATTGTTAGCGGTATTGTAGTCCATAAATACCTTACGCACATCTACAAGTGGTAGATTATTTTTAGCACTAAAATCACGAATCCATTTGCTGTATAAATTTAGATCCCCATCTAGTTGATTGCTATTGTCCGTTCTTTCACCAATTACACCTGGCGTACACACTACCACTTTAGCGCCCGTTGCCTGAATTTTTTTAACGATGGCTTCATAAAAAGGACCAAACTTCCAATAATCGGTACCGGTACCTGAAGACGCTTTATGCCACACATCATTCACGCCAATATAAATAACAACGATATCCGGATTTTTTGCAAGTACATCATTATCCATACGGAGGTATAAATCATATACTTTATTGCCTCCTATGCCAGCACCTACTAACTCATATTTTTGATCCTTACCTGCACTTGCAAGCATCTGCTCCATCACTCTTATATAACCACCAGGTTTAGCGCCTTGCTCGGTGATCGAATCACCAAAAAAAACAATCTTTTTCTTTCTGTCTTGTCTAAAAGAGAGTAAAAACAAGCAACCTATAAAAACGGATAACAAGAGTAATTTTTGCATGGGTTTAATATTTTGTCCTTTAAATATAAAACATTTGAACAAAGTGAGTGTCTTTTAGGAGCCCAGCGCTAAATTATAGTCTGATTTTGAAGGTTTTAGTGAAAAACGAGTCTAAAATATTTGGAAAATTTTACGTTGCCCCCTATTTTTGCAACCCATTCAGAAATGAATGGCCGGATTGCCTGATAGTATAATGGTAGTACGACTGTTTTTGGTGCAGTTTGTCTTGGTTCGAATCCAGGTCGGGCAACCAATTTAAAAAGCCGCAATTTTATTGCGGCTTTTTTATGTCTTTAGATGAGCGGTATACAAGTTTTTAAGCTATCTGTCCATTGTGGTTGAAGAACACTAAAATCTTGAATGATTGCGCTGCAATCCATGAGTGAAAAATGAGGGCGCTTGGCAGGCGTTGGAAAAGCCTCGGAGCCAATTTTAGTTATAACGCAACTTGTTTGAATGATTTCACCAATAGCAACGGCAAAGTCATACCAACTTATATTTCCACTATTACTATAATGATAAATACCAGCGTGCTTGTTGCCTGCTAGTTTTTGGGTTACCACTTGCATGATGGCAGCTGCTAAATCTGCAGCATAGGTTGGGGCGCCTATTTGGTCGCCTACTACATTTAATGAAGGGCGCTCACGCATTAAACGTTGCATGGTTTTTACAAAATTATTACCAAAGCGACTATACACCCACGAAGTTCTTATGATAACACTTTCAGGATTGTTATTTATTGCTAGCTGCTCACCTGCTGCTTTTGATTCACCATAATAATTTACAGGATCTGTTGTATCCGAAGGCAAATATGGGGTTGTGCCATTACCATTAAAAACATAATCTGTAGAAATGGTAATAAATAAAGCTTGAATGGAAGCAGCATGAGCAGCCAATTTTCCTACCGCTGTAGCATTGATTTGAAACGCTGCTTCTTTATCTGATTCAGCTTTGTCAACTGCTGTATAAGCTGCGCAGTTGATTATTACTGCAGGCTTATG
>JAGWVE010000056.1 GCA_018971025.1 Bacteroidota bacterium
GGAAGTCAAGAATATTTTGACATCTTATTTGATGACGGAAAATACACCGAACTTTTTGATAACATTAAAAGTAAAGATGCACTTGGCTTTACCGATTTAAAGCCCTACCAAAAAAGGCTCGATGATATACATGCCGCCACAGACTTAAAAGATTCTATGCGCGTAGCAACAGGCACATTAGTTGGCGAAGGTTACGTTATTGCATGTATGGATTTTGAATTTATTGGAGGCTCATTAGGCAGTGTAATGGGTGAAAAATTTAGCCGTGCAGTAGATTATTGTATCGAGCATAAACTACCCTATTTAGTGATCAGCAAAAGTGGTGGTGCCCGTATGATGGAAAGCGCTTACAGCTTAATGCAACTTGCTAAAACAAGCGGTAAACTTTCTCAATTATCAGATGCTGGCTTACCATTTATTTCCCTACTCACCGATCCAACTTTTGGTGGTATCTCTGCAAGTTTTGGTATGCTTGGCGATTTAAATATCGCTGAACCAGGCGCGCTGATTGGTTTTGCAGGACCTAGGGTTATTAAAGAAACGATCAAAAAAGACTTACCTCCAGGATTCCAAAGAAGTGAATTTTTATTGGAACACGGATTTTTAGACTTCATTGTAGAGCGAAAAAATTTAAAAGAAAAACTAGCTCAACTAGCGGTGCTGTTTAAGGGGTAACATACATCCCATGGCAAACGAAATGAACAACCGGCAGGCTTACTTTAACTACCACATCGAAGATAAATATGTGGCTGGCATTGTCTTGCTAGGTACCGAAGTCAAATCGATTAGGGATGGCAAACTCAGTTTCAACGACGCCTTTTGTTTATTTGATGATGGTGAGCTTTGGATGCGCGGGCTTTTTATAGCCTCCTACTCCCACGGTACTGCCAACAACCATATTGCCGTTCATGACCGCAAATTATTACTCAACAAAAAGGAATTAAAAAAAATAGAAGGACGCTTAAAAGAAAAAGGATACACCATTGTTCCGCTGCGTGTATTTTTTACAGATAAAAATTTAGTAAAAGTAGAAATAGGACTTGGAAAGGGTAAAAAACTACACGACAAAAGAGAAACGATTAAAGCCCGCGATGTAGAAAAAGAAATCAAAAGATTTTTAAAATAAAAAAAAAGACGTTGAATATTCAACGTCTTTTTTTTTGCTGTTATACTTAGATACTATCCAAGTTTCACTTTTAAGTTTTGATCTAGTGCATCTAAAAACTCTTCGGTGTATAAATAATGTTCGCCGTGGTTTACTTTATTACCATGGATACAAACGGCTAAGTCTTTGGTCATTTTGCCACTCTCTACTGTTTCAACGCAAACAGCTTCTAGTGTACGGCAAAAATTAATAAGCTCCTGGTTGTTGTCTAGCATACCTCTAAATTCTAAACCTCTAGTCCATGCAAAGATAGATGCAATAGGGTTTGTAGACGTTGGCTTGCCTTTTTGGTGCTCTCTGTAGTGACGCGTAACAGTACCATGTGCTGCTTCTGCTTCCATGACTTTACCATCTGGTGTAACAAGCGTAGACGTCATTAAACCAAGTGATCCAAAACCTTGCGCTACGGTATCTGATTGCACATCACCATCATAGTTTTTACAAGCCCATACAAAATTACCGTTCCACTTTAAAGCACTCGCAACCATGTCATCAATTAAGCGGTGTTCGTAAGTGATCCCAGCTTCAGCGTATTTAGCTTTAAACTCATTTTGATAAACTTCTTCAAAAATATCTTTAAAGCGACCATCGTATTTTTTAAGGATGGTATTTTTTGTAGATAAATACAAAGGCCATTTTTTAACAAGCGCTTGGTTAAAACAAGCTCTTGCAAAACCAAAAATACTTTCGTCGGTATTGTACATCGCCATTGCAACGCCATCTCCTTTAAAGTTAAACACTTCAAATTCTTGAACAGTACCATCTTCACCTTCAAACTTCACGGTTAATTTACCTTTTCCTTTTGTAACAAAATCGGTAGCACGGTACTGATCACCAAATGCGTGACGACCAATACAAATAGGTGCTGTCCAGTTTGGAACAAGACGTGGCACGTTGCTACAAACGATAGGCTCACGAAAAACCGTACCATCTAAAATATTACGAATGGTTCCGTTAGGACTCTTCCACATTTGCTTTAGCTTGAACTCTTCTACTCTTTGCTCGTCGGGGGTAATAGTCGCACATTTAATACCTACGCCATATTGTTTGATTGCATTGGCTGCATCAATGGTAACTTGGTCGTTGGTTTCGTCTCTATATTCCATACCTAAATCGTAATACTTGATATCGATTTCTAGGTAGGGTAAAATTAATTTGTCTTTGATAAACTTCCAGATGATACGTGTCATCTCATCACCATCCAATTCAACAACTGGATTAGCCACTTTAATTTTTTGTGCCATGGTTTACATTTTTGTTTTTGAGGGCACAAAGGTAATGATTTCTAGGGCATTATACGTTCACAATTAACACCGGAATGTTTAATTTATGCCGCACCGATTCGATGGTTTCGCCAAATAAATAGTCTTTGATGCCTTTATGCCCATGCGCCCCCATTACCAGCATATCTACCTCATTTTCAATGGCAATGCGCACGATAGCCGCAGCCCTATTTTTAAACCCTAGTGCCGTGGTTACCTGATACCCTTTTTGGACTAGTTGCTGCTGGTATTGCAATAGCCTTTCTTGATCTAATCTAGTTTCTTCATCATCACTGGCAGCTCCCAAATAATGCGCCGATACCGATTCCACCACATGAATAAGGATATAGTGACTCTGCATTTGACCCTGCGCCAAAGCATGCGCAATTAATTTTTGGTCGGCGAGGGTAAAATCGAGTGCTATACCAATTTTTTGTGTGGGCTTTACTGTTAAATTATCTAATGCTGCAATAGCGCCATGCATGGTAGATGCAGTGTCTTGCTTCTTTTTAAACACGGGATAAAAGGTCATGATTAAAAACAACAACACAAATCCGGCAAGCAACACAGCTACGGCAAACTTGGCCCACATGGTTGCATCACTATGCATAAAATCGATGGCTGCATGCAATACCAATCTTCCATTAAGTGCTACTAAAATAAGTGCCACCAACCATGCTGCTATTTGTACCCATCTATTAATAACGTACGCACCCATTTTTTCTTTGTCACTCACAAAATGAATCAACGGTATCACTGCAAAACCAAGTTGTACACTTAATAGTACCTGACTAAATACAAGTAAATCATCTACTTTTCCTTCGCCATATATACCTATTATAAAAACAGCAGGACCAATGGCAATAAGCCTTGTTAATAATCTGCGCAGCCATGGATTTAAACGAATTTGCAAATACCCCTCCATTACAATTTGTCCTGCAAGGGTACCTGTTACTGTAGAACTCTGACCCGCAGCAATTAAAGCAACTGCAAATAAAATAGGCGCCAAATGCGTGCCCAATAAGGGTTGCAACAAACGGTGCGCATCCTCTATGCGTGCAACACTGGTATTGCCCGTTTTAAAAAATACAGTAGCTGCTAAAACAAGTATGGCAGCATTCACAAAAAATGCAGCATTGAGTGCTACCAAACTATCAATAAAATTATACTTGAGTGCGCGCTTAATACTTTTATTATCGGCGCCAATTTTTCTGGTTTGTACCAGTGCGGAGTGTAAATATAAATTATGCGGCATCACTGTTGCACCAATGATACCAACAGCGATATACAAAGAAGCATTTGATAAAGGCGTTGGCATAAAACCAGTTGCCACTTCCGCCAAATTAGGATCTGCAATTAATATTTCAATAAAAAAAGAAACACCTATAGTGGCAACAAGTGCTAAAATAAATGCCTCCATTTTTCGAATTCCATAACGCTGTAATAATAAAAATAAAAAAGTGTCCACTACCGTAATCACCACACCCCAAATAAGCGGAAGTCCTGTCAACAAATGAAGTCCAATAGCCATCCCTACTACTTCGGCTAAATCGGTGGCGGCAATGGCTATCTCTGCTAAAATGTACAAGCAAAAATTAACGGCGGCTGGATAGGTTTCTCTATTGGCCTGCGCTAAATCACGTCTGCGCACAATACCTAAACGAGCACTTAAACTTTGTAGCAAAAGCGCCATTACATTACTAAGTAATAAAACCCAAATAAGTTGGTATCCAAACTGCGCGCCACCTTGCAAATCGGTGGCCCAATTACCCGGATCCATGTAACCCACACTCACCAAATAAGCAGGACCAAAATAGGCCAATATGCGGCGCCATCCTTTACGTGGAAGCGTAGTGTCGATAGACTCATGTACTTCACTTAAAGAAGGGTTTTGATGCATCATGTGGGTTGGGTTAATATTTGGTTCATGACAAATTTATGCAATAGTTGGCTCCTAAATACAGACTTCCAAATCATCCCTGAGGGTAAAGCCATATTTTTATCTAAATTTACGGCTATGAAGAAGTTGTTGACCCTTTGCCTCCTCTCCCTTTTATGCAGTTGTGCTAATAAAGCACTAGACTTATCCGGGGAGTCAACCATTAAGCCCACCGATTTTGTCCAAGCCTTTAAACCCATCAAAGGGAATTACACGCTAGCTGATACAGACTTTATAAAAAAAGCCGACACACTTAAAATTGGCATCAAAGCCCTTCATCAATTTTTACCTGATTCTACGATTGCACAAATGGTAAAAAACGAAAAAAAGGAAACCATTTATCCAGTAGGTGTAATAGAAAAAGAAACGGAAAAATATTTTTTACTCTTGGTTAAAAGTAAAAAAACAGCGAAGCTTTTTGTGTATGTGACCGATGAAAAATTAAAATACTTAGGCTTTAAAGAATTGCTCAATAACGAAAATAAAGATGCCTACGCGCGCTCTGTATCTGTTAATAAAGAGCCCACATTTGTAATCAGCAAAGAAACCTACGACAACAACAACGAACTAAAATTTTCTAGGTCGGGATGGATTTTTAATGCAGGCGCTGGATTTATGATTGTGGTCAATGATAGCAACGAAACGCCACAAAACAATGTCGTAATCAATCCACTAGACACACTTCCAAGTACCGCAAAACTCAGTGGCGATTATATTAAAAACGAAAAAAACTATATCTCCATTAGAGATGGTAAAGACGCAAAAACCTATTTGTTTTTTATTCATTTCGAAAAAAACAATGCCGATTGTATTGGCGAACTAAAGGGAACCTTTACCCTTTCAAGTCCTGTGGCCGGTCAATTCACACAAAATGGCGATCCTTGTATCATCGATTTTTCATTTTCTGGTAATACCGTTCGGGTAAAAGAACAGGGCACCTGCGGCAACCACAGGGGTATTAAATGCTTTTTTGACGATAGTTTTACCCGAAAAAAGGCTCCAAAAGGCAAAAAAAAGCACAAATAAGATTGTTTACCCACAATTTAATGTGTACAAAGTACATTTTAAATATTTCCCCTATATTGCGAGCCTATTTAAGCACTTAAACTGCCTTTATGTCTTTTACGAATTATCAGTTGCCTTATCAACCCGCAGCCGAATACAGCAAAAAAGCGGCCTATTTTTCAATGGAATTTGCCATCCACCAACCATTAAAAATTTATAGTGGTGGACTTGGTTTTTTAGCGGGCTCACACCTTCGTAGTGCATATGAACTTCGTCAAAACATGATTGGTGTAGGTATCTTATGGAAGTACGGCTACTATGATCAAGCGCGTAACCAAGACCAAACCTTGCAGGTAACTTTTATGGAAAAGATGTACAGTTTTTTAGAAGACACTGGCATTAAATTTCAAATATTAATTCATGAGCATCCAGTATGGGTAAAAGCCTATTACCTCAATCCTGAAACATTTAAAAGTGCGCCCCTATTTTTATTAAGTACCGACTTACCTGAAAACGATTATATCTCTCAAACCATTACACACCGCCTATATGATGCAAACGTAGCAACCAAAGTTGCGCAGTTTATTTTATTAGGTGTGGGTGGTGCTAAATTAATTGATGAATTAGGTTTCAATCCTGATGTGTATCATTTAAATGAAGCGCATGGTATTTCTTCGGCCTTTTATTTACTCAACAAATACAAGAGCGTAGAAAAAGTAAAAGAGAAATTAGTTTTCACAACCCATACCCCAGAAGAAGCAGGTAACGAAAAACATGACATTTACCTATGTCATAAAATGAGTTATTTCTGCGGCTTAACCATCGATGAAGTGCGCAAATTAACGGGCATCAACGATGATTTATTCAACCACTCACTTGCCGCTTTAAAATTTGCAAGAAAAGCAAATGGCGTATCTGCATTACATGGTCATGTGAGTAGAGAAATGTGGAAACACTACGAAGGCATTTGCCCTATTGTATCAATCACCAATGCGCAAAACTGGCAATACTGGGCCGATAAGCAGCTCTATAAAGCCATGGATGCAAGTGATGATTTTACTTTTGACGACCGCAAAAAGCACCTCAAAAAAAGAGCGTTTGAAATTGTTGCCGATCAAACAGGAAAAAAGTTTGACCCGAACGTATTAACCATTGTTTGGGCGCGCAGATTTGCTGGTTACAAACGTGCTAGCATGCTCACCTACGACATGGAGCGTTTTGAAAAATTATTATCCAACAGCAAGTACCCCATTCAAATTATTTGGGCAGGTAAACCTTACCCAGTAGACTACCCTGCTATTTCAGAATTTAACGACCTCGTTCAAATTAGCAAGAATTATAAAAATGTAGCGGTATTAATTGGCTACGAATTAGGACTAAGCAAACGCCTTAAACAAGCTTCAGATATTTGGCTTAACAACCCACGTGTTCCGCGCGAAGCATCAGGTACCAGTGGTATGACTGCTGCTATGAATGGTGCAGTTAATTTTTCTACCGATGACGGATGGATACCAGAATTTATGAACCATGGCAACAATGGTTTTGTGGTTCCTAAAGCAGATTATGAAAACATGCACCAGCACGAGCAGGACGAGTATGACCTAAACAAGCTGTACGAGATTTTGGAAGAGCAAATTATTCCTATGTATTACGACAACTATGACACATGGCGTCAGGTGATTCAAAATGGTATGCGTGATGTTCAGGTTCAGTTTGATTCCAACCGTATGGCCAAGGAATACTACGAACTCATGTACAAATAAGTTTAACTTTTTAGGCCTACTTTTGTTATTGTACAAAAGATGCCCATGCAACATAAAATTGTTATTGCTATCACTGGAGCCAGCGGTTCTATATATGCCAAATTGTTGTTGGATAAACTACAAGGCTTACATAGTCAGGTAGCCAAGGTGGGCATTGTAATGAGCAAGAACGCCAAAGAAGTTTGGGAAACCGAACTTGGCAACACAGATTTTAATAAGTACCCATTTAACTACTACGAAAAATTTGACTTTAACGCCCCCTTTGCCTCTGGATCGGCGGGTTATAACACCATGATTGTGGCTCCTTGCAGCATGGGCACCTTAGGGCGTATAGCATCCGGCATTAGCGACGATTTGATTACCCGCGCCGCGGATGTAGTTTTAAAAGAAAGAAGAAAGCTTATTTTAATGGTGCGCGAAACACCCTATAACCTAATCCATATCAAAAACATGGAAACGGTAACCTTAGCAGGTGGCATTATTTGCCCCGCAACGCCATCTTTTTACAGTAGACCCACTACGATTGAGCAGGCAGCCGCTACCGTGGTAGACCGTGTTATAGATTTAGCTGGACTTAAGCAGGACAGTTATAGATGGGGCGAATAAAGCCATCCCATTTTATAAAGGCATTACTCTACTTTAGCACTTTCGTCTTCGGTTACTTTTTTACGAAAAGTGAAAACAATTTTACCCGCTTCTTTATCCAAATCTGCTATGAGGGTATCGCCCGCAGTAATGGTAAAGTTTAAGATTTCTTCTGCTAAAGGATCTTCTAAATATTTTTGAATGGCTCTGTGTAAGGGTCTTGCACCATACTGAACATCATATCCTTTATCTGCAATAAAATCTTTGGCTGCTTCTGTTAACTCTAAACTAAAGCCTAAGTTTTGCAAACGCTTTTCTACACCCTTCATTAAAATATCTATAATGTTGAAGATGTTTTCTTTGGTTAAAGAATTAAACACAACCACATCGTCGATACGGTTTAAGAATTCTGGAGAGAAGGTACGCTTCAATGCTTTTTCAATAACAGCTTTGTTATTTTCTTCGGCGTTTTGTATACGTGTAGCAGTAGCAAAACCAACGCCATCACCAAACTCTTTTAATTGACGTACGCCAATATTAGAAGTCATAATGATGAGTGTATTTTTGAAATCAATTTTTCTGCCTAGCCCATCTGTTAATTGACCGTCATCAAGCACTTGCAATAAAATATTGTAAATGTCTGGATGCGCTTTTTCAATTTCGTCTAATAGTATTACACAGTAAGGTTTACGTCTAACTTTTTCGGTTAACTGTCCACCCTCTTCGTAACCAACATAGCCTGGAGGCGCGCCAATTAAACGGCTCACCGTAAATTTTTCCATGTACTCACTCATGTCAATACGAATCAGTGCATCTTCGGACTCAAACATATTGCGTGCTAATGCGCGCGCTAGTTCTGTTTTACCAACACCGGTAGGACCTAAAAATATGAAAGTACCAATTGGCTTTTTAGGATCTTTTAATCCTACTCTATTTCGCTGAATGGCTTTTACCACTTTTAAGATGGCTTCGTCTTGTCCAACAACCATGCCTTTCATTTCTTCGTTCATACGGCGCAGCTTGTCTGTTTCTGCTTGTACCATCCGTTTAACAGGAATCCCTGTCATCATGCTCACTACCTCGGCAATATTTTCTTCAGATATTGGATAACGCTTGTGTTTGCTCTCTTCTTCCCATGCAGATTTTGCTTGCTCCAAAGATTCGCCTAACTTTTTTTCTGTGTCTCTAAGCGCAGCAGCTTCTTCGAAACGCTGACTTTTAACCACTTTATTTTTTTCGTTTTTAACGGCTTCAATTTCTTTTTCAAGTGCCACAATTGTTTCTGGCACATTGATATTTTTTAAGTGCACCCGAGCACCTACTTCATCTAATACATCAATCGCTTTGTCTGGAAGTAAACGGTCCGTCATATAACGGTCGCTTAATTTTACACATGCCTCAATGGCATCATCACCATACGTTACGTTATGAAAATCTTCGTATTTAGATTTGATATTGTTTAAAATAACAATGGTATCGTCTACACTTGGTGGTTCAATAATTACTTTTTGGAAACGTCTATCAAGTGCACCATCTTTTTCGATGTGCATACGGTATTCGTCAAGTGTAGATGCACCAATACATTGGAGCTCTCCTCTTGCAAGTGCAGGTTTTACAATGTTTGAAGCATCGAGTGATCCACTCGCGCCACCAGCACCAACAATGGTGTGTATTTCATCAATAAATAAAATAACGTCTCTGTTTTTTTCAAGCTCATTCATGATGGCTTTCATGCGCTCTTCAAATTGACCACGGTATTTAGTACCTGCAACAAGTGCTGCGAGGTCTAACGATATTACACGCTTGTCAAATAAAACACGGCTTACTTTGCGCTGCACAATACGAAGCGCAAGGCCTTCCACAATGGCCGTTTTACCCACACCCGGCTCACCAATTAAAATAGGATTGTTTTTTTTGCGGCGGCTTAAAATCTGGCTTACACGCTCAATTTCTGCCTCACGGCCTACAATCGGATCTAAATTACCCGCCTCTGCTAATTTGGTAATATCTCTTCCAAAATTATCTAGTACAGGTGTTTTGCTTTTTGCCCCAACCGGCGATTTTGTCGCTTTTGGCTGACTAAACCCACCCCCTCTTTTTTCTTCATCAAAATCGTCGTCGTTGTCATTGTCTTCCGGAAACTCGTTTTGTGGGCTTGAACTACCCACCATCCCTAGCTCGGTTCTAAACAAATCGTAATCAATATCAAATTGACCCAGTATTTGAGTTGCAATATTTTCTTTGTTTTTTAGTATGCTGAGCATCAGGTGCTCTGTTTCTACCAGAGGACTTTTAAGGGCCTTGGCTTCCAAAACAGTAACGCGAATTACTTTTTCGGCCTGCTTGGTGAGGGGCAAACTATTGATATTGGCAATGTTTTTGCCCGTTTTATCCTTAACAGCGAGTTCGATCTCCTTGCGTAGCTCATACAGGTCTACATTGAGCTGCTTTAGCACCTTAATGGCTGTATTTTCCTCGTCTCTTATAAGTCCAAGCAACAAATGCTCGGTTCCAATAAAGTCGTTCCCTAGTCGTAACGCTTCTTCCCTACTATAGGAAATGATCTCTTTTACTTGTGCCGAAAAATTATTATCCATAACGAAAATTGGATTTATACAATTATAACGAATATTTTTGAGCGAAGTTGTGTGTGGATTATCCACATTTGCTAACTTCACCCTTATCCTATGGAACTCAAAATTGATACCAAAGAAAAATACCAGCTTCTAACCCCCGCTGGAACCAATATTACTGCCAATATAGCAGCAGAAATCGTCGCTATTTGCAATAATTGTCTAGAATCACCATTAAAAAACATGGTGCTCAACCTAGAAAATGTTAAAGAGATTGAACCTGCCGCCTGCCAAACCTTAACAGATTTACAACAGGCATTTTATGATAAAAGCGCCTCATTTGTCATTTGCTGTCTTTCACCAAAACTTGAAAACGCTTTTGATGATCTTGAATTATTAGAGGTACTCAATCTCACACCTACCCTTAGCGAAGCTTCAGATATTGTAATGATGGAAGAAATAGAACGCGAACTATTGGACAGTGACGACTTTGAATTTGACAAAGAATCGGAATAAGATTCCCTTACTGAATTATTTTTTCTACCCGTGTAATTTTACCTGCCGCATTCACCCCCTCTACAACAATTCTAAATTTTGTTGTGATATCATTATTGTAAAAATCAAGTTTAACGAGCTTTGTTTTTTTATCAGTTAACACATAAGGATTCCAATAAAGCGTTGTGCGCACATCTGGCACTTTTGTTGGCGCAACTGCATAGTTAGGGCTATAAAATTCTTTGTAATTGGTATAGCCTGTTAAAAGTGCATTGCTCAATCCTTTTAAACTTTCATTTTTAAGATCCGATGGCTTTTTAGTATAAATAGCAATAGCACCTGATGGACCAGATCCTGACGAACCCATAAATGGCGGACGAAAAACTTTGATGTACGCAATATCACTCATCTGAATACCCATGGTTTGCTCGGCATCCGATAGCATTTCATTTAAGAAAATATCGGGGGTTCCGTCGCGCCAATTTAATCCAGGAACATTGTTACTATTGGCATCTTCGGCACCATTAGCACCTAGTATTGGAAGTGACATGGTCATACCCGGAATTAAGTTTTGCAAATATTGAAACACATTGATAGACCCCGTTGCATGACTATCATTTGCTACATCAAACGCATAACTATCTTTTGCAGAAAACAAGCCTGTTGTATATTTTTCATCTAGCACATCCACTGCCGATTTTACTTTTGATTGCACCACCACTTCTTTTAATACCACCACCGAGTCAAACGATTTTTTTATTTTTTTAGCTTGCGCTTCCATAAATAATAAATACGCCATACCTGTGGTGTCGGGCTTTGCAAAATGATAGAGTTGTATTTGCGTTGGATACGACAAACTTGGTAAACTGTAACTAAAATTAGCTGCCGTTGTTGGTGTTACTTTTTTATCGCCATTGAGTTTATAAAATACACGCACAGTGTCAAAAAATATAATACCGCGCTGCGTAAAACTTCCATCAGGCGCAATAGGCGTAAAAAAATACTGCTTGCTACTATCTCTAGATTGTAACACTAGGGTTACACTTGGAATAAGTTTATTATTTACGACAGAGCCGTTATACAAAGATCCTTTTATTTGCAGGTAATCACTATCCACTTGATATTTTAAAGTTGGCGTTAGCCCTTTTGCTATATCCTCCCAATTGTATTTACGCCACCCGTGGGTTAGCATCACTAAATCTAGTTTAGCGGGCAGGTCAATGTCATTGCTTGAAAAATAATAATTGGCGTTAGGGATATAACCTTTTATATCGCCTTGTAATAATAGATTTGAAAAAATAGAAGTACTGTTGTCACGCTGCATATTAGCATCCGTAACTGCAATAGATAAATTACTTAACAGACTGTCTTCTACTACAATATCAATGGTATTTTTTGCACGCTTAGTTAAACGCGGTGTAAACATTTTGACAGAAGGATAAAATGCGTGTAAATTATTATTGACAAACAACACGCGCTCGGCTACTGGAACCCACG
>JAGWVE010000057.1 GCA_018971025.1 Bacteroidota bacterium
GGTTCATTGGTAAGTTCGTAAATCCACCATCCAACCAGTGTGCCCATCATTCTTAATCCCATGATAAATAAAAATCTTCCAAACATCAAGAACCTGAATTCTTCAATGCGCATGGCTTCAAACGGGTCATGTTTGGTGATGGTTGAAGTGGCTTCTGATTGCATGAAATGGTTTTGTTATGATGGAAGATTAAAATAATGCTGCCCTTGCGGGAGGTCTTTTTCAAGCGCATCAATAACCACTTGCACATGTGCTTCGTTGCCAATAAAATCGGCATTGCTGGCGTCTATAAAAATGGTTTTTATATTATGCTGTTTGATATAGCTGGTATATGTTTCTTGTAAATTAAATAAGTAATCATCTTTAATATCTTGTTCGTAGCTTCTATTTCTTTTTTTGATATTGTCTTGAAGCTTTTGGACAGGTGCGTGTAGGTAAATTAAAATATCCGGAAAACTTATTTGTTGGTGAATGATATCAAACAGTTTTTGATACAATCTAAATTCTTCATCTGGCAAATTCACTTTTGCAAACAGCAAGCATTTTGTAAATAAATAATCCGATATGGTAACTTCTTGAAAAAGGTCTTGAGTATGTAAAAAATCTTTGAGTTGTTTATAGCGCTCTGCCATAAAAAATAGTTCCAATGGAAAAGCATATTGATCCGGCTTTTCGTAAAATTTGGGCAAAAATGGGTTATCAGCAAATTGTTCTAATATCAGTTTTGCATTTAATTTTTGTGCCAATATGTTTGAAAGCGTGGTTTTTCCAGCTCCTATGTTTCCTTCAATGGTAATAAACTGATGCTTCATAAACGGTCATTCTCAATGGGTAAAAATAAAGCCGAACTTGGCTTTAGCCTTTATTTTTTTTGCACATCAAGTGTGTCGGGGCAGTTTTGCAATAAAACTTCAATCGATTGGTCAAATAAAGGGTGGATTAAGGTAGGAGCGACTTCTATTAATGGCAATAAAGCAAATCGGCGATTGTGCATTTGAGGGTGAGGGATGGTTAACTTTTCAGTATTTAATACCAGGTCATCAATCATTAGAATATCTAAATCGATGGTTCTTGGACCATATTTTTGGGTACGAATTCTGCCCATTTCTAGTTCAATATCCAATAGTTGATCCATTAGGCCTTCTGGAGAAAGTGGGGTGGTTACAACAACGGCTTGGTTATAAAAAGAGGGTTGATTGGTATTGCCCCATGCCGCTGTTTCATACAAAGAGGAGGTGCTATTAATGGCCCCACAGGTTTCCGCTATTCGCCTCAAAGCCGTTTGTAAATTCGCCGCTCGGTCACCTACATTCCCGCCTATCAGTAAATATGCTGTGTTCATAAATTACCCCGTTTATCGCCTCAAATATCTTTAATTTCACGTCTTTAAATGCAGTTGTGAACAATATTGTTCAACTTTTATTGTAAACTATTTTTATGAAGAGCTTCTTTAAAATATTTTTTGCTAGTTTTTTGGCTTTGATTGTTTTTTCTATCCTAGGCGTAATGGTGTTAATTGGCATTGCGGCATCAGCCTCCAGTTCCGATAAGCCAACCATTGGTTCTGATGCAGTTTTGGTACTAGACTTGTCAAAACCGTTTAAAGAACGCGTGCAAGAAAATCCATTTGCTTCTTTGTCTGGAGATGATGAGTGGGAAACGCCATCATTATTTGAAATGGTTAAACTGATTGAGCACGCAAAACAAGATCCAAATGTAGAAGGTATTTATATTTTAGCGAGTAACAATGTAAATGGTTTTGGTGCGTCTGAAGAAATCAGAAAAGCACTTCTAGATTTTAGAAAGTCCAAAAAATTTGTAATTGCATACGGTGAAACAATGACTCAAAAAGGATATGCTATCGCTAATGTGGCACAAAAGATTTTTGTACATCCGCAAGGTGGGTTAGAGTGGGCTGGATTTTCTAGTAATTTAATTTTCTTAAAAGGCATGTTGGATAAATTAGAAATTAAGCCGCAAATATTTTATGCAGGTAAATTTAAAAGTGCAACAGAGCCCCTTCGTGAAACGCAAATGACAGAAGCCAACCGCCTTCAAACCAGTGTTTGGCTCGGTGATTTATACAATCAGTTTTTATATCAAACAGCTACTGCACGTAATTTAGATACGGCAGTTTTGAGGTCTTTGGCGGTAGAAGGAAAAATTCAAACAGCTGCTGATGCACTAAAGTATAATTTGGTGGATGGATTAAAATATGACGACCAGTTAAAAACGGAAATTACGGGTAGGTTAAATTTACCTGTTAATTCAAAAATCAATTTTGTGTATTTTGGTGAATATGCAAAGGCTGTTACCATTAACGAATCTTCGGCTTCCGAAAAAATTGCTGTTATTTATGCAAGTGGCGATATCGTGGGTGGTACCGGCACTGATGATCAAGTAGCAAGTGATGATTATAGAGAACTAATCCGAAAAGCTCGTTTAGATAAATCAGTTAAGGCAATTGTGCTTCGTGTAAACTCACCAGGTGGAAGTGCACTTGCTAGTGATGTTATTTGGAGAGAAGTAAGCCTTGCTAAAAAAGAAAAACCAGTTATTGTATCGATGGGTGATGTGGCTGCATCTGGGGGATATTATATTGCGTGTAACGCCAATAAAGTGTTTGCCAATGCGTCTACCATTACAGGTTCGATCGGTGTTTTTAGTATTGTGCCAAATATCGAATCGTTTTTGAAAAACAAAGTAGGGATTACCACCGATAGAGTAAGAACGGGTCCATTTGCCGATATGGGAAGCATGGACCGTGCCCTTACAGAGCCTGAGAAAAAGTTTTTTCAATCTTCTACCGATTCTATTTACCACACATTTAAAACCCGTGTTTCTGAAGGTCGCAAAAGAGATATCGAATACATTGATAGTATTGCGCAAGGTCGCGTTTGGACGGGTACAAGAGGCAAGGCAGTTGGGCTTGTTGATGAGATTGGTACACTTACCGATGCTATACAAGCCGCAGCAGCGATGGCAAAAATCAAAACCTATAGGCTTAAAGAATATCCTGAAAAAAAGAATATTTTAGAGCAACTCTTTAATAACTATAAGCATAGTATAGCGCTGAATTTAATGGAGTCGGAGCTAGGTGCAGATCAGTTTTTAATGCTGCAAGAAGTTAAAAAAGTAAAGGCCATGGTGGGTGTCCCTCAAACCAAATTACCTTACGCAGTAAACATTCATTAATCGATTTTTATGTCTGCAAAGTACAGTCAAATAAGAGCCATGCTGGCTATTACAAAAGGTAGCTTAAAAGCTATTTTGCGTAGTCCTTCGGCAGTGGTATTTAGTATTGCATTTCCACTCATTTTTATTTTGGTTTTTGGATTTATTGGAAGTGGAAATGGAAAACAGTCAGTTAAAATTGCTATCGACCCTATTTCAGATACAACTGGACCTGTATATGCTGCACTCACTAATATTAGTAGTATTAAAATAGTGAAGGGAAGTAACAGTGCCTTACAACAAGACTTAGAAAAAGGTAGAATTACGGCTAGGGTTGCAGTTATAAAAACAGGTTTAATTAGCCCTGCCTATACTATAAAAATTACTAGTTCTGGCGCTGTCATGCCTCAAAATATTCAATTGCTGCAGTCTGTTTTAAATGGTGTAATTGCAGGGATGAATCAAAAATATTTTGCAACCAATCAAACGGTGGCAACCGTTGATGCAACGATCACACAAATACCTGGCAGGGCCTACAAGACCATCGATTTTATACTACCAGGTCAGCTAGGTTTCTCTTTGCTTAGTTCTGGCGTTTTTGGTGTTGCTTTTTTATTTTTCAACCTTCGTCAACAGCTTGTGTTAAAAAGGTTTTATGCAACGCCTATCAAGCGACCTTACATTGTACTTGGCGAAGCGCTTAGTAGGGTAATATTTCAATTATTAACGGCCATCATTGTTATTGGTGTGGGTCATTTTGCATTTGGTTTTACCCTTGTTCACGGACTAACAACTTTTGCAACCATTATGCTGCTTAGTTTTATAGCGCTTATTTTATTTATGGGGTTTGGTTTTATAGTAAGTGGTTTAGCAAAAAACGAAAGTACGATTCCGCCATTTGCAAATTTGTTTACGCTGCCTCAGTTTTTACTCGCAGGAACATTTTTTTCGGTAGAAGCTTTTCCTTCATGGTTACAACCTATTTGTAATGCACTTCCTTTAACGCACTTTAACAATGCGATGCGCAATATCGCTTTTGAAGGCGCTTCTTTGGCAGCTTGTAGTAAAGAGTTGTTGATATTAGGTTTATGGATTGTTGGTGTATATGCAATAGCTTTCAAAACATTTAAATGGGATTAACATGCGTGCTATAAAATTAGGACTTATAAGTGCAGTTGTTTTTTTTGCATTATTTACACTTGGTGGCTTGTTACTGCCATCTCATAATGTGGTGTCTCGTGCTGTTAATATTAAAGCAAAGCCGGGTTCAATTTTACCACTCGTTCAAAATACATCGGAGTGGCATTTGTGGATAGAAGGAATAGATAGTAGTGCGATGCAGCAAAAGCAAACAATTCAAATTATTTCCGTTTCAGATACACTTATAGTAGCCAATTGGAAAACGGCTGAAGCAAATTATACTACAAAGTTTAGATTTATATACATCCCTGGCCAGGCTGTTACCATTGTACAGTGGCAATTTGAACAAGAGGTAAAGTGGTACCCTTGGGAGCGTTTAAGCTCATTGATGAATGATAAAATACTAGGTACTTTAATGGAAAAAAACCTAGCTAAACTTCAGTTATTGGTGGAAGCCAGCTAGGTTTTTTATAAAAGAATTGTTCTAATCAATTAGATGGTCGCTATTAGATAATTAATAGCGCATCACCGTAACTAAAGAAACGGTATTTGTCTTTGATGGCTTTTTTGTAAGCTTCCATCGCTAAATCATATCCTGCAAAAGCGCAAGTCATAATGAGTAAGCTTGTTTTTGGTAAGTGGAAGTTGGTTACAAGACTATCTGCTACGTTAAAATTATAAGGAGGGTGAATAAAGTGGTTGGTCCAACCTTCACTAGGCTTCAATAATTTTTCGGCAGTAAAGCTGCTTTCCATAGCACGCATGGTAGTAGTGCCAATAGAGCAAATACGACGGCCATTTTGTTTGGCTTTATTTACAATATTGCAAGCTTCCTCTGTAATTTGGTAATACTCGGCATCCATTTTGTGTTTGCTTAAGTCTTCTACTTCGATGGGTCTAAATGTGCCTAAACCTGTGTGTAGTGTTACTTCTGCAAAACGTACCCCTAATATTTCACATCTTTTAATAAGCTCTTTGCTAAAGTGTAAGCCAGCAGTAGGAGCAGCAACAGCGCCTTCATGCTTTGCATACACTGTTTGGTAACGCTCTTTATCTTCTTCGTCAGGCTTGCGTTTGATGTATTTAGGTAAAGGTGTTTCACCTAAAAATTCCAACATCTTTTTGAAGCTTTCATCATCGTCATCCCATAAAAAACGAATGGTACGACCACGGCTTGTTGTATTGTCAATAACTTCAGCTACTAGTTCTTCGTTGTCGCCAAAATATAATTTATTACCTACTCTTATTTTTCTTGCGGGATCAACAATGACATCCCAAAGGCGGTTTGGCTTGTTTAATTCGCGTAGTAAAAAAACTTCAATTTTAGCACCCGTTTTTTCTTTACGGCCATACATACGTGCCGGAAATACTTTGGTGTTGTTTACTACAAAAACGTCTTTATCATCGTAGTATTCTAAAATGTCACGGAAGTTTTTATTTTCCATATGACCACTTTTTCTGTCTACTACTAGAAGGCGACTGTCTTCTCTTCTTTTGGTTGGATTTTGTGCGATCAGGTTTAACGGTAGATCGAACTTAAATTGTGATAATTTCATGTTACGGCATGATTTTTTAGTGAAGGCTGCAAAAGTAGGTAAAAATTGCCAAAATTAGGGCAGGGAAGCAATAAGTTCCTGTGTATAAAGGCTTTTAGGCGAATGGTACACCTCATTGGCAGGCCCAATTTCTTCAATTTTTCCTTGGTTCATGACCATGATTCGGTCGCTAATGTATTTGACCACAGACAAATCATGGGTGATAAAAAGTGCAGAAAAACGCATGGAGGCTTTAAGGTCGTTGAGTAAATTTAAAACCTGTGCTTGAACACTTACATCCAGTGCCGAAACACTTTCGTCGCATATTACAAATTTAGGTTCCATAATAAGGGCTCTGGCAATTACAATTCTTTGCCGCTGTCCACCGCTAAATTCGTGTGGGTATTTATGGTAACTATCGGTTGGTAATTCTACTTTATTCAGCATATCCATTACTCGTTCTTTTCTTTCTGAAGCATTGGATAAGATATTATGAACGAGCAGTGGTTCTGCAATGGCGTCACCAATGCGCATACGTGGATGTAAAGAACTATAGGGATCTTGAAATATAAGTTGAATGATTTTTTTGTAGTGCGGATTGTATTTTTTGTTTGGAGCAGCAATGGTTTCTCCATTATATATAATAGAGCCTTCATTGATAGATTGTAATCCAACAATTGATCTGCCAAGGGTTGTTTTGCCGCATCCAGATTGTCCAACAAGCCCTAAGGTTTCACCTTCTTTGATATCAAAAGATATGTTATCTACGGCAGTAAAACTTTTGGTGACTTTGCCAAAAATATTGGTGGCTACCGGAAAGCGAATAGATATATTGTTTACTGCTATGAGTGTTTTATTACCCATCACTTCAGGTTGGATATTGTCTAAAGTGACTGTAGGCGTCACATAGTTTTTGTTGGATAAAAAATCACTCACTACGGGGAGTTTAAAGCCTTTTGGATATAAGCCCGGTCTGCAAGCCAATAGTGCCTTGGTGTAAGGGTGAGCGGGGTTTTCAAACAATTCTTTTGTATTATTTTGTTCTACTACTTCGCCTTTGTAGAGTACCGTTACGGCGTCGGCAAACGATGCAACAACACTTAAGTCATGGGTAATAAATAAAATACCCATACCCGTTTCTTGTTGCAGTTGTTTAAGCAATTCTAAAATGCTTTTTTGCACCTGTACATCCAGAGCCGTAGTGGGTTCGTCACAAATAAGTAAATCAGGTTTGCCACTCATGGCCATGGCAATCATGACGCGTTGTTTTTGACCGCCACTTAATTCATGCGGATATTTGTTAATTGCTTTTGCTGGTTCGTTGATTTTAACACTTGTAAATAAACGAATGGCTTCCGCTGTTGCTGCCTCTTTTGTTAGACCTTGATGCAGCATAATGGTTTCTATGATTTGTTTGCCACATGTAAGCACTGGGTTTAGTGCTGTCATGGGCTCCTGAAATATCATAGCAATTTTTGAACCTCTTATAAACTCCATTACAGATGTACTTGTTTGAAGTAAATCTATAGGGCTTCCAGATGTATCGTAGTAGATTATCGACCCGTTTTTATAGCTGGCTGGTGGGCTTGGAATCAGTTGTAAAATAGACATCGAAGTAACTGATTTTCCGGAGCCCGATTCGCCAACTAGGGCCATAATTTCGCCTCTTTTTATCATCAATGAGACATCCTTAATGGCCGTAAAGCTTTTGTTTTCTTGTTCAAAGGAAACGGTAAGGTTATTGATGGCTAAAAGGGGAGTGCCCATTTTATCTAAGTTTTGTACAAGATTAAACAAATAATTTGCCCATTTTAGGATAATGTGGATTAATATTTGTTAAAGCTGTTCAATATTGTTCAGGTTCACTTAATTTTGCACTTACAGCTGTTAGTTTATTGGCAGCATTGGTCATCTAAATGTTTGATTATGATTCGAAAAGGATGGTGGAAATTGCTCGCTTTTATACTTCTTTTTTACGTAAGCACCTATGGGTTTATTGTAAAAGTTCCAAAGCTGGATGACAGAATGGAAAACTCTATTCGCAACATGTTTTTCCATGTGCCTATGTGGTTTTCTATGATGATTTTGCTTTTTGTTTCTGTGTGGTATGCTGCTAAATTCTTAAGAACAGCAGCTCCCAAAGATGATTATTATTCTAAAGCATTTGCTGCAACGGGAACCCTTTATGGTTTTTTAGGTTTGTCAACAGGAGCAATTTGGGCTAACTATCAGTGGGGTAGTCCATGGAGTGGAGATCCTAAACAAAATGGTGCTGCCATTGCTATGCTCATTTACCTTGCCTATTTTGTTTTGCGTGGTAGTATGACCGACGATGATAAGCGTTCACGCATTGCTGCTGTCTACAATATTTTTGCGTTTTTTATGCTTTTCCCAACACTCTGGATATTGCCAAGACTCACAGAGTCACTACATCCTGGCGGTCAGGGTAGTGAGGGTAATCCGGGTATTAATGGAAAGGATATGGATGCCAATATGCGCTCGGTATTTTATCCAGCCGTTATTGGATGGACACTGTTAGGCGTATGGGTAAGTACATTAAAAATCAGATACGAACTATTAAAAGAAAAATAAAATATGAAAAAGATTTTTACATCAATGGTTGTGTTGCTCTATGTTTTTGTTTGCTGCCTATCAGCTAATGCGCAAACACAAGTTGCTGCTGCTAACGCCGATATCATGAGAAGCAATGGGAAAATATATGTTGTTATGGCTGTGGTTGTCACCATTGTAACAGGATTATTTTTGTATGTTTTTTCGATCGATAAAAAAATCTCAAAATTAGAAAAGAAATAAAACGATTGTTATGTCTAGTCAAACGCCGTATAGTTTTTTTAAAAGTGTAGAAAAAAGTTTTGATAAAGCCTCTAAGTTTACAAGTTGGGAAAATGGCCTACTCGAACAAATCAAAGCTTGTAATAGTGTTTATAGTATGCGCTTTCCAGTAAAAATGGATGATGGTAGAATTGAAGTGATTGAAGCCTACCGCGTACAACATTCACAACATAAATCTCCATGTAAAGGTGGTATTCGTTTTAGTGAAGAAGTAAACCAAGATGAAGTAATGGCCTTGGCCTCTTTAATGACTTATAAATGCGCCATTGTAAATGTTCCATTTGGTGGTGGTAAAGGGGGGATTAAAATTAATCCACGTGCGCACTCTGCGTATGAGTTAGAAAAAATTACGCGTAGATATACAGCCGAGCTTGTTAAAAAGAATTTTATAGGTCCGGGCATTGATGTTCCTGCTCCAGATTATGGTACCGGCGAACGCGAAATGGCATGGATTGTTGATACCTATGCTTCATTAAAACCAGGCGAAATTGATGCAGCTGGTTGTGTAACGGGTAAGCCTATAACACAAGGTGGTGTTAGGGGTAGAAAAGAAGCAACGGGTCTTGGCGTGTTTTTTGGTATTCGTGAAGTATGTAACATGCAAGACGAAATGGAAAAGCGTGGCTTAACCGTTGGGGTAGAAGGTAAAACAGTTATTGTACAAGGTTTAGGAAACGTAGGTTATCATAGCGCAAAATTTTTTAGAGAACATGGTTCTAAAGTAATTGCCATAGCTGAGTATGAAGGCGCTATTTTTAATGCAGATGGATTACATGAAGAAGAGGTATTTCAGCACCGTAAAAAAACGGGTTCTATTTTAAATTTTCCAGGAGCAACAAATATCGCAAAGAGTACAGATGCATTAGAACTTGCTTGTGATATTTTAATTCCAGCTGCACTCGAAAATGTGATCAATGGCGAAAATGCACCACGTGTACAAGCTAAAATTATTGGGGAAGCTGCCAATGGTCCTTTAACGCCTGAGGCGGATGAAGTGTTTGCAGCAAAAGGAACACTTGTAGTGCCGGACATGTACTTAAATGCGGGTGGTGTTACAGTATCTTATTTTGAGTGGCTAAAAAATTTAAGCCACGTTCGTTACGGCCGCATGGAAAAAAGATTTACAGAAAATTTAAATACGCATATTCTTTCTCAAATCGAAGGTCTTACCGGCAAAACAGTTTCAGATACGGAGCGTAGTTTTATTATGCACGGTCCTGAAGAAGTTGATTTAGTGCATAGTGGACTTGAAGAAACCATGATTACGGCTACCAGAGAAATTATGCAAATTTGGAAAGACAATCCATCCATTCCTGATATGCGCACGGCTGCTTATGTGTGTGCTATTAATAAAGTGGGTACGTCTTACGCAGAGCTTGGTATTTTCCCTTAATCGGTAACAAAATTTGGAAGCGTTTCCATAACAAGTGGTGTTTGGTTTTTGAGGTTAAAACCAAAAGTATCATTACCATTTGTAATAACCATGTACTGCGTTTCTAGTTTGCTATTATAATGCAAAACTTGTCTGAGTACATTTTCGCTGAGGGGAACATTCATCTCTTTGCATTCAACAATTAACCAAGGTTTGGTGTCTTTGTAAACAAGGATATCAAACCTTTTTTTTGTTTCACCCCAATTAATTTCTTTTTCGATGGCAATCAGTGAAGCGGGAACGGCTTGTTTTTGAACCAGTACTTGCAAAAAGTTTTGTCTCACCCATTCCTCGGGTGTTAGGCGAACCCAAATTTTTCTGAAAGGATCAAAAATTTGCTCTTTTTGATCTAAGGTTTTGATCTGGTGCGCAAATTTTGGATATTCCACTTGAATCATAAGCGTTGCATTATCGTGGCTTTTTTGTAATTTAGCCAATTAACTTTTTTCAAATATAGCCCTACTGGGTTAAAATGCACTACCTATGAAAACGAAAGAAGAAATTGTGAACAACTGGCTTCCTAGATATACAGGGGAACAACTTCAGAATTTTGGTAAGTATATTTTACTTACAAATTTTAGCAATTACGTAAACTTGTTTGCTACTTGGAATGGTGTAGAAGTGGTTGGGAAAGACCGCCCTATGCAATGTGCTACAGCGGGTGGTATTACCATTATTAATTTTGGCATGGGTAGCCCTGGTGCGGCAACCGTTATGGATTTATTAACAGCAATAGAACCTGAAGCAGTTTTGTTTTTAGGTAAATGTGGAGGCCTTAAAAAGCGTAATAATTTAGGTGATTTAATACTCCCCATTGCTGCCATTAGAGGTGAAGGTACTTCCAATGATTACTTTCCTCCAGAAGTGCCTGCTATGCCAGCATTTGCTTTACAAAAAGCCATATCTACAACCATCAGAGATTATAAAGTGGATTATTGGACGGGTACTGTGTATACGACCAACAGAAGGGTTTGGGAGCACGACGAAGTCTTTAAAGATTATTTAACGCGTGTACGTGCATATGCCATTGATATGGAAACGGCAACTATATTTACGGTTGGTTTTTACAATAAAATTCCAACGGGCGCACTTCTATTGGTGAGCGATCAGCCCATGGTTCCAGAAGGCGTAAAAACAGAAGCGAGTGATGTAAAAGTAACCAGTGCTTTTGTTGAGAATCATTTAAAAATTGGAATCGATTCGCTAAAACAATTGATTAACAAAGGGCAAACAGTAAGGCACTTAAGATTCTAAAAGAAAGCGCAAAAACGGCCTTAGTCTTTCCATAGAAAAGGAAATAAAATCAGGGCAAGTGCTACGACTAAAATGTCGAGCCCTATTAGCATGCCTACCATTTGAATAAAACCTCCTTGCACCACCGATGAAAATCCGGTAGCAGAAATTTTCATGAGTAATAACAGCTGCGGAATAATGAGCGGAAAGCCCATGATAGCCATCATAGCAGCGTTTTGTTGCGCCTTTGCTGCGATGGCTGCTAAAAAAGTAAATACCAAGCTTAAGCTAATCCCGCCAAGGCAAACAATGCCTACAAAAAGTAGGGCATGTGTGAGTGGGTTCCCAAGTAACAATGTAAAAACGGCTAAGCTTAATAGACTCATTATAAGCATGAGTCCTACATTAAAAATGAGTTTAGCGAGTACGAAATCTTTGGCGCTAGTAATGGAATAAAAGTACAACATCCGACCGCCGCTTTCTTGTAAAAAACTTTTGGCAACAGCATTCACGCAAACAAATAATTGAATGATCCAGAATAAACCATTCCAAACATAATCTTCTGGCTGCCCCATAGATAAATACACTACAAATATGGTGGTAACCACGTATAGTATTATGCCATAGAAAGTATACTGCTGTCTAAGTTCTAGCAGCAAATCTTTTTGTAATAATGCGCGTATGGCGTTTTTATTTTTCATGCATGCATTTTCGGCAACGTGGTTCGTACGTATCTTTTTCTCCAAGTAACACTTGACTTTCGTTGGCAGTTTTTCTAAATGAAACGTGTGCAATGTTGCCGCATTTCATACAAATAGCGTGTAGCTTGGTAATGTAATCTGCAACGGCTAATAAATTAGGCATCTGGCCAAATGGTTTGCCTAAATAATCCATATCGAGTCCTGCAACAATTA
>JAGWVE010000058.1 GCA_018971025.1 Bacteroidota bacterium
CGCTATTAGAAGCCCCAAAAACGAGACGAAAATTACCAGATACGCTAAGCTTTGAAGAAATTGAACAACTCATTGGCACCATCGATTTATCGAGCCCCGAAGGCACTAGAAATAAAGCCATTTTAGAAACCATGTATAGTTGTGGGCTTCGGGTAAGCGAACTGGTAGGGCTTAAAATATCTTGCTTGTATTTAGATATTGGTTTTATACGAGTAATTGGCAAAGGCGACAAAGAGAGACTCGTACCTATTGGAACAGATGCCATCAAGTGCATTAAAATTTATAAAGACACAGTGAGGTCGCACCAAAACGTATCAGAAAAAAACCAAGACATCTTATTTTTAAACAGGCGCGGAAATGCATTAAGCCGGGTGATGATATTTTATATTATCAAAAGCCTAGCACTTACAGCGGGTATCACAAAAGTGATTTCACCGCATACTTTTAGGCATAGTTTTGCCACCCATTTAGTGGAAGGAGGCGCCGATTTAAGGGCTGTACAAGAAATGCTGGGACACGAAAGCATTACCACCACCGAAATATACACACACCTCAACCGCGATTTTTTAAGGGATACCCTTCAACAGTTTCATCCTGCATTTAAAAAATAGTGTTAGGTTTGCTATTCTAAAAACATAAAGTTTTACCTATGAAAAAAATACTCACAATTGCAGCTGCTTTTGTAACCATGTTTGCAAGCGCTCAAATTAAAATGCCAGCACCTAGTACTACGCAAAAAATCTCTCAAGATTTTGGTATGGGCGCTATTGAACTTACTTATTCTCGCCCTAACATTAAAGGTCGTACGGTATTAAAAGAAAAAAGTGAATTAGCACCGCTAGGTAGCTTATGGCGCCTTGGTGCAAACGCAGCCACAAAAATTAAATTTACAGATAAAGTAACTATTGGTGGTACCGAATTAGAAGCAGGCACCTATGTTATTTATGCAATTCCTGGTAAAGAAATTTGGGATGTGATTTTCAATAAAGGATTAAACAACTGGGGAACAGATGGCTACAAAGAAGCTGAAGACGTTGTTCACGTAAAAGTAAAAGCACAAAAAGCTTCAAACTTTACAGAAACATTTACGATGGGCTTTGCAAACATTGCCTCTGAAACATGTGAATTACAAATGGCTTGGGCTGGCGTACAAGTTGCAGTTCCTATCAGTACCAACATAAAAGACCGTGTTCGTGCACAAGTAGAAAAAGCTTTAGCTGCTGATAATGTGCAAGCAAATACGTATAACACAGCTGCTAGTTTTTATTATGAATTTGACAAAGACTACAACAAAGCTTTAGTAAACATTACCAAAGCAGTTGAGGGTAACAAAGAAGCATATTGGATGTTTTTATTAAAAGCTAGAATTGAAAAAGCATTAGGCGATAAAGTAAGTGCTAAAGCAAGTGCACAAAAATGTATAGATATTGCTACTGGTAAAAATGCAGACTATGTAACTTTTGCAAATGAGCTGATCAAAAGTTTATAATATTACTTACGTCTTACCAAGATGTATATAACTAAAAAGGCCCGCTACAATGTAGCGGGCCTTTTTACATGCCTTCCAATTATTTTTTCTCTGCCATATCAGGAATCGCCTCTACCTTGTAAGCTCCAGCATCTAACTTGGCTTTTGTTTCAGTAAATGCAATCAATGTTTCTTGAATGTCAGCATCTGTATGCGCTGCTGTAGGAATTAAGCGGTAAATAATATGTCCTTTAGGAATCACAGGATAAACCACAATAGAGCAGAATATTTTATAGTTTTCGCGTAAGTCCATTACCATGGCAGTTGCTTCTTCTACCCCACCTTTCATGTATACAGGTGTTACTGGCGTATCGGTTTTACCAATATCAAAACCACGCTCTTTTAACCCTGCTTGTAATTTTAGTGCATTGCTCCATAACTTTTCTTTAAGTTCTGGCATGGTGCGTAACATTTCTAAGCGTTTTAAATTACCAATTACGAGTGGCATTGGTACACTCTTAGCAAATATTTGAGAACGAATATTGTAACGAATAAAATCGATGATGGCTTTATCACCTGCCATAAATGCACCAATAGATGCCATAGATTTTGCAAATGTAGAAAAGTATAAATCGATCGCGTCTTGACAACCCTGTGCTTCACCGGCACCAGCGCCAGTTTCTCCAAGGGTACCAAAACCATGCGCATCATCCACAAGTAATCTAAATGAATACTTATTTTTTAATGCAGCAATTTCTTTTAGTTTTCCTTGGTCACCAGCCATACCAAATACACCTTCGGTGATCACTAATATACCACCTGCATTTTGTTTTTCTACAAGTGCTGTTGCACGTTGCATTTGTTTTTCAAAATCTTCAAGGTCGTTGTGCTTAAATACATAACGGTGGCCAGGGTGTAAACGAAGTCCATCAATAATACATGCATGGCTTTCTGCGTCGTACACGATAATATCGTGTCTACCACAAATTGCATCGATAGCACTCATGATACCTTGGTAACCAAAGTTCATTAATATAGCATCTTCTTTAGAAACAAACGCAGCAAGTTCACTTTCAAGTTGCTCGTGCTGATCGGTGTTACCACTCATCATACGCGCGCCCATTGGTGTTGCTAAACCGTATGCAGCAGCAGCGTCAGCATCTGCTTTTCTTACTGCTGGATGGTTGGCTAAACCTAGATAATTGTTAAGGCTCCAAACAATCATGTCTTTACCTCTAAATTTCATTCTACTACCTATTTCACCTTCTAATTTTGGAAAAGCAAAATAACCATGTGCTCTTTCACGGTGCTGACCTAGGGGTCCAGCGTTCTTAAGGAGTTTCTCAAAGATGTCTGCCATATATTATCATTATTTCTTTGGTAATCAATAAAAATTGATGCAAAATTAATCTTTTTATGCACTCAATTAGCGTTGGATTTATGCACCATTCTGTACCTTAGACGCTCAATTATGTTAAAAACGTTAGTCAATACCCCAATTTTTATGAAAAAGTACTTGATTGTAAGCCTTTTAGGCCTGTTTGTAGTAAATGCCAACAATGGCGTTATTGCTCAAAAAACAGTGGCAGCTGCTGCACCAAAAACAGCCTTAGCCCCTGCGGTGGCCAGACCTAAACTGGTGGTGGGTATTGTTATTGACCAAATGCGCTGGGATTATTTAGTGCGATACAGGCCTTTGTTTAAAGCAAATGGAGGACTTACGAGGTTATTAAGTCAAGGTTATTCTTGCGAAAACACACTTATTCCGTACACGCCAACGGTTACGGCATGTGGTCATACCTGTGCGTATACAGGTTCTGTTCCTGCTATTCATGGCATTACGGGAAACGCATGGTGGGACAATCAACTCATGCGCAGTGTGTATTGCAGTGAAGATAAAACTGTAAAAGGTGTTGGAAGTAAAACAGATGCAGATGGTCAAATGAGCCCTCGCAATATGCTTACCACCACTATTGGTGATGAATTAAGACTCGCTACCAACTTTAAAAGTAAAGTAGTGGGTGTGGCTATTAAAGATAGAGGCGCTATTTTACCAGCAGGCCATAGTGCAACAGCTGCTTATTGGTATGAAGGTGCATCAGGTAATTTTATTACAAGTACATATTACACCAATCAATTACCAAGTTGGGTTAATGAATTTAACAACAGAAAAGTAGTTGACTCTTTGTATAAACTAGCTTGGAATACAGTGTTACCAACTGCTACCTACGCCGATTATGCAACTGCAGATCAAAAAGAATATGAATCTAAACCACTTGGTAAAGATGCCTTAGGATTCCCTTACGACTTATCTAAATTTATTGGAAAAGATTACGGAAAAATTTCTTCTACTCCTTATGGTAATACGTTAACAGCAGAGATGGCTAAAGCCGCTGTTGTTGCCGAAAAATTAGGCCAATCTGGTAACACAGATATGCTTGCAGTAAGTTTTTCTTCTCCAGATTATATTGGTCATTCATTTGGACCTAATTCATGGGAAAACGTAGATGATTATGTAAGACTTGACGAAGAATTAGGATCATTTTTTACATTTTTAGACAAGCAAGTTGGAGCAGGTCAATACACGGTGTTTTTAACTGCAGACCACGCCGTAGCCCATGTTCCAGGGTTTATGAAAGAAAATAAATTACCTGGAGGCGTTGTAGATGACGCGGGTATGCAAAAAGAAATGAATGCGCAATTAAAAGCAAAATACGGTATCGATAATTTAGTGGTGAGTATGTACAATTATCAGGTGTATTTAAACCACAACAAATTAGATTCTGCAAAAATTGACGACGCGCCTATCAAAAAATGGATTGCTGATTTTGCAAAGAAAAACGATGCTATTGCCAATGCATTTCCAACTTCTGATATCATGACAACGCCTATTACAAAAACACTTCGTGAAATGCTTGCGAATGGTTTTAATCCGCGCAGAAGTGGCGATGTTCAACTGATATTTAAACCAGGATTTATTGAAGGTGGCAACACGGGCACTACACATGGTTTATGGTATCCGTACGATGCACATATTCCTTTGTTATGGTATGGCTTTGGTATCAACAAAGGAAGTACCAACAAAGAAACCTACATGACGGATATTGCCGTAACACTTGCTGCACTTTTAAAAGTACAAATGCCAAGTGGTGCAGTTGGAAAAGTAATTGAAGAAGTAATTAAGAAATAAATTGTTGGTGTAGGGCAAGTACCTGCGGAATCAGTAAAGCTTTTTCGTTATTGTCAAGCACAATATCACAGCGCTGCATTTTTATGTTATCGTCTAGTTGATGATGCATACGCTTAAGTACCTCTTCACGGGTAACATGGTCTCTTGCCATCACCCTTGCTATGCGCATTTCTTCTGGTGCAGTAACACCAATGATGGTATCGAGTCCGACATTTGTTCCGGCTTCAAATAATAATGCGGCTTCTTTTACAATGTAAGGAAACCCCTGCTCCTCTTTATGTTTGGCCCATTCATTCGCCGCTTTGATGGTTGCGGGATGCACCAGCGCATTGAGTTTTGCCAGCTGGTCTGGGTTATTAAAAACAAGGGTTGCTAGATACTTTTTGTCTAGCAACCCGTTCTTATAAGTTTCTGATCCAAAAGCTGCAATGATTTGTTCGCGTAATAATGGATCCGAATTCAATATGTTTTTTGCAGTGGCATCGGCGTCAAAAACAGGTACGCCCAGTACTTTAAAAATACCTGCTACCGTTGATTTTCCGGCACCTATGCTTCCTGTAATACCAATCTTAAGCATTTGCTTTAGCAATCGCTAAAGTCCAATCCATGCTAATAGAAGACTTTTCAATTTTAAGGTAGCTACCAGGGCTAACTTCTAATTGAAGTGTTCCATCGTCATTGATTTTATTGATAGTGCCGTGGATACCAGCGATGGTAACAATGCGATCACCCTTTTGCATGTTATCAATAAATTTCTTTTGGTCTTTTGCTTTTTTAGCTTGCGGGCGAATCATAAATAACCAGAAAACTAAAATAATGGCACCCATCATTACTAATTGTACCATACCGCCTCCACCTTGTTGTGGATTACCTGCTAACAATACTAAACTTAAACTGTTCATCTCTATTTTTTTTTGTTATTTGAAGCATTAAAATTAACCTTTTGAATCTTTCCAGACTCGGTTAATTCTTTATGAATATTATCTAAAATTCCGTTTACAAATTGACCACTTTGTGCAGTACTATAATCCTTTGCTAAATCAATATACTCATTTATGGTTACTTTGGTTGGAATGGTTTCAAAAAACAACAATTCACAAACACCCATTCGCATCAAAATCATATCCAGCAGGGCAATACGCTCTGCGTCCCAGTTTTTTAATTTGGGTTTAATTAAATCGGCGGCTACGTCTTTTTTGTCGATGGTGGTTTCCAATAAGCTTTGTGCAAACTGCCATTTTTCGGCGCCTACCATTTCTAATAAATTAACACCAGCCGGTTTTTGAATGTAATTTAATACCAGCTGCTCCATCATTTCAGCGTCATCGTCCCAGTTGTGAAACACTTCTTCGATATGCTCAATAAAGGATTCATTGGGAAGCATGAGGTTGGTAAAAATAAACTTAATGATTTCTTTTTCCTTGGCCTTGTCTCTAGCGTCACTCGCTGTGTATAACTGATAAATATCAGATGCCGCTAAAGCGTCAAAAGTCTTTTTTAATAGGTCTTTAGAAATGGTATTATTAGGCTTAAACACCTCAAGGGCCTGTTTAAAAGAGTCACTTTCGATGATTTCCCATAATAATGAGTTACCCGCAATTTTGGTATTTACGTTTAAATCGTCTGATGAAGGCAGGTTACGGGCAGCACGGTTAAAGGCGCTCGTTTCGGCGTAACGGGCTACTTCTGTAATAAAATAAAGGAGGTATACGAATAGCTCATTACTCAGATCTAGCTGTTTTTTAAGCACTTGTGCAGGCTTTGGGAGCTTGGCCCCGGCTTCGGCAGTTTCTATTATATAGAGGAGCTGCATCACTTTCACACGAATATTTCTTCTACTTATCATCTGGTAAGAACTTATTTGGGTGGGCAAATGTAGAAAGAAATTGCCCACAAACCGCCTAAAAATGAAAATTTGACACTTGTAAACCAAAACTTACTGCATCTTTGCTGCCCGTTCTGACAGGCTTTCGCCATTTTAGGTAGGCTATCAGGGTAAACCCTGAAATTTTGACCTAGCAAACCCCTTGGCACAATAATAGATGAATAGGTACTGTTCTGGTTAACGATGTACGTTTAGGAACAGATTTTTTAACTCAAACATTAAAAAACAAATAAGGTATGGCTAAGAAATTAAGCGTAAAGCCCTTGCACGACAGAGTAATTGTAAAGGCTGCTGCCGCAGAAGAAAAAACTGCTGGTGGAATCATTATCCCTGACACTGCTAAAGAAAAACCACAACGTGGTGTTGTAGTTGCAGTTGGAACTGGTAAAAAAGATGAACCAATGACTGTTAAAGTTGGTGACAATGTACTTTATGGCAAATATGCTGGTACAGAAATCCAAATCGAAGGTCAAGATTTATTAATCATGCGTGAAAGTGATTTACTTGCAATTGTATAATATACACTTGCAACTTTTCTGAAAATATAAATTCGTAAAATTAAATTGTTATCCAAATGGCTAAGCAAATTTTCTTCGATATCGAAGCAAGAAATAAAATGAAAAAAGGCGTTGACACTTTAGCCAACGCAGTAAAAGTAACATTAGGCCCTAAAGGTCGTAATGTGGTAATTGAGAAAAAATTTGGCGCTCCTTCTGTAACCAAGGATGGTGTATCTGTAGCAAAAGAAATTGAACTAGAAGATGCTATCGAAAACATGGGTGCTCAAATGGTTAAAGAAGTAGCAAGCAAAACGGCTGATATTGCTGGTGATGGTACAACTACTGCAACGGTATTAGCACAAGCAATCATTTCTGAAGGTTTAAAAAACGTTGCTGCTGGTGCTAATCCAATGGATTTAAAGCGTGGTATTGACAAGGCTGTTGCTAAAGTTATTGAAAACCTGAGAGCACAATCTCAAGCGGTTGGTAACGATTCTAAAAAAATTGAACAAGTTGCAACCATCTCTGCAAACAGTGATAGTGAAATTGGAAAGTTAATTGCAACTGCAATGTCTAAAGTAGGCAAAGAAGGTGTTATCACTGTAGAAGAAGCAAAAGGTACGGATACAACTGTTGATGTTGTAGAAGGTATGCAATTTGATCGTGGATATATTTCTCCATACTTCGTTACAAACAGCGAAAAAATGGAAGCAGAAATTCAAAATCCATACATCTTAATTTATGACAAAAAGATTTCTGCAATGAAAGACATTCTTCATATTTTGGAGAAAGTAGCTCAAAGCGGTCGTCCTTTGGTTATCATCGCTGAAGATTTAGAAGGTGAAGCACTAGCTACACTTGTGGTAAATAAATTACGTGGCACCATTAAAGTGGCTGCTGTTAAAGCACCAGGTTTTGGTGATCGTCGTAAAGAAATGCTTACTGACATTGCTATCTTAACTGCTGGCACTGTTATCAGTGAAGAACAAGGCTTTAAATTAGAAAATGCAGATCTTACTTATTTAGGTCAAGCATCTTCTGTTACAATCGACAAAGACAACACTGTTATTGTTGGTGGTAAAGGTAAAAAAGCAGATATCACTGCTCGCGTAAACCAAATTAAAGCTCAAATCGAAAACACAACTTCAGACTACGACCGCGAAAAATTACAAGAGCGTTTAGCAAAGTTAAGTGGTGGTGTTGCAGTATTGTATGTAGGTGCTGCTACAGAAGTTGAAATGAAAGAAAAGAAAGACCGCGTAGACGATGCGCTTCACGCTACACGTGCAGCTGTTGAAGAAGGTATCGTACCTGGTGGTGGTGTTGCTTATATCCGTGCAGTAGAAAGTTTAGAAAAACTAAAAGGTGCAAACGAAGATGAAGCAACAGGTATTCAAATTGTAAAAAGAGCAATCGAAGAACCACTTCGTCAAATCGTTATCAATAGCGGTATTGAAGGTTCTATTGTAGTACAAAAAATTAAAGAAGGCAAAGGCGACTTTGGTTTCAATGCACGCACAGAGGTTTACGAAAACCTATTTAAAGCGGGTGTAATTGATCCAACTAAAGTAACGCGTGTTGCATTAGAAAACGCTGCATCTATCGCTGCTATGTTGTTAACAACAGAGTGTGTAATTGCAGACAAACCAAAACCTGAAGCAGCTGCTGGCCATTCTCATGGCGCACCTGATATGGGTGGTATGGGTTACTAATACAATAACCTTACAAACTAAAAAGTCTCGCATCTATTATGGGTGCGAGACTTTTTTTATGCTAATAAATCCTTTGGTTAAAAAATACTGAGCGCCAGCATAGGTAAGCATTACACCCAAATCCAATACGGGTAAATGCGCATAAAATTTATTGGTGGCAAGTAACGCATCACTAGTAACAAATAATAATGCACCGGGCACAAATGTTTGTAGTGCAAAATTTTTATAGCTAGTATTTGTTGTTGTATGAACCGCTAATGATGCCATTAACGAAATAAATAGCATGTACAATAATATAGGTACTTGATATGCGCCGAGTGCGTTGCGAAGCAATATAAATAGCAAGCCGCAAACAACACTTAGCCCAACAAGTGTTTTATAAAACACACCCGCCGTTTCTTTTTTTACTGGAACGGTTTGAATAAAAAATAAACTATAATACACGTGCGCTGTGATAAACGCAATCATGCCCGATAAAAAAAAGTTAGGCCCCTCACCTATTAATAACACATCACCTACCCACGAAAAAAATAAGCCCAAATACGCGCGCCACATGCCTTTTAAGGGTTTGTCACCTGCCGGTGATGTATACAAATACCACATTAAAATGGGCACTAAAATAAATTTACTATACACGCGCTGTTGCGGCCAGTTCATATAAATACAAAACAAATGAACCAGTGTAACGGCCCAAAAAAGAACGACGTAATTAATTTTTTTCATAAAAACATTTTTGAAGTGCTGCTGCAAATGTGTGCGGCGCATAACCAAGCAAGTTCACTGCTTTATCAATTTTTAATCCAGATCGCTGTGCTCTTTTAACAGGTTCCGGAAATGTGCTTGCCGTTACGGGCTCAATTAAATCTAAAGGAAGGTTTAAATGTTTAGCCACCGCTACTGCCATATCGTATGGCGATATAATATCTTTTCCGGCCAAATGAAAAACACCTGTTACCTGGTCTTGTATAATTTTATGGATGCCCCAGCACAAATCGCCAATGTATGTAGGTGTGCGGGCCTGATCGGTTACTACTTTAATAGACTCACCATTTTGTAATTTACCAGCCACCCATTGTATAAAACTAGGCCTCAGGTTTTCCCAAACGGGGCCATACATAAAAACGGGTCTCACAATGGTAGTTTTTATAGATGCGGCATTAACAAGGGCTTCGGCCTCCAACTTAGAGGCACCATATAAATTGAGTGGGGATGGAATATCTTCCTCGGCGTGTGGGCCATTTTCACCAAAAATAAAATCGGTACTGAGGTAAACCAAATGGCGGGTACCCAATTTGATAGCAGCATCCAGTAAATGCTGGGTAGCTGTAATATTGTTGGCGGTACAAATCTCAGGGTTGGCTGCACACTCGTCTGGCTTGCTCATTGCAGCGGTGTGAATAACTGCACTTGGCTTTGTTAAATCAAACAAATTTTCAACATTCCTAACGTCTGTTAGCTCAATATCATAATAAGTTAAATTGCTATATGATGGCAAACGAGACGCACCACGACTTGTGGCGATAACCTCAAACCCTTTATTAACAAGGGTTTTAACCAAATGCTGTCCAGTAAATCCATTGGCCCCAGTAACAAGTACTTTCATGTTACAAGTTTACACATTTTTGACGCAACCTGCATTGAATTGTAAAATAGCTTTCAATTGCGTATTTTCGTATCTCGTGTTCGTTAGACACACCCATATACAACTGAGGCCCAGTTTGATAAGGCCAATATTAAAGCAGATAAAATGGCTACTAAAAAAGTAACAAAAATTGGCGTATTAACTTCTGGTGGAGATGCCCCTGGTATGAACGCAGCTGTAAGAGCCGTTGTTAGAACCGCAATCTACCATGGAATTGAAGTATACGGTATCGTAAGAGGCTACAATGGAATGGTGGAAGGTGATATATTTCAGATGGATTCAAAATCGGTGGCCAACATTATACAACGTGGTGGTACGATATTAAAAACAGCTCGTAGTGCTGCATTTTTTGAACCAGAAGGCAGACAAAAAGCATATGACAACCTTAAAAAATTTGGCATTGATGGCTTAGTTGTTATAGGTGGAGACGGAAGTTTTAAAGGCGCCCAAAAGTTTAGCAACGAATTTGATATCCCATGTATTGGATTACCAGGCACCATCGATAAAGACATTGCAGGTACCGATTTTACCATTGGATTTGATACTGCCGTAAACACAGCCGTAGAAGCCATCGATAAAATTAGAGATACCGCAGATGCACACGACCGATTATTTGTAGTGGAAGTAATGGGTAGAGATGCTGGATATATTGCACTTCATAGTGGTATTGCAACCGGTGCCGAAAACATTTTGATTCCTGAAACCAAAACGGATATTGAAGAACTGATTGCGTCTTTAACTGAAAAAGAGAAACGTAAAAAATTAGTGAATTTAGTAGTGGTAGCAGAGGGTGACGAATTAGGTGGTGCCAATGAAATTGGAGCCATCATGAAAAAACGTCTACCAAACGCAGATATTAGAATTTGTATTTTAGGACATATACAAAGAGGTGGTGCACCAAGTTGTTTAGACCGTTTAATAGCAAGCCGTATGGGCTTTCATGCCGTTGAATGTTTAATAGAAGGTCGCAACAATGTAATGGTGGGTATTGTAAACAATAAAGTACATTATACACCATTAGATAACGCCGTTAAAGCAAAACAAAAAATATCACAAGACTGGTTTAAGATTGTAAAAATATTAGCTAGTTAATCTTGTAACATAAACCCCCATTTAGTAATAGCATCCTTTTAAGTAGAAAAAAATATGTCAAAAAATTTAGAGAAATACCTACACAGAAACATGGATAAGCAAGCAGGTCTTGCGCACATGGATCACCGCACAAAAATTGTTGCAACTGTAGGTCCGGCTTGTGATTCTTACGATCAGTTATTGGCACTTGTTAAAGCTGGTGTAAACGTTTTTCGTTTAAACTTTTCGCACGGTAGTCATGAAGACAAAAAAAATATCATTGACAACATTAGAAAAATTAATAAAACAGAACCTTACAATATTGCTATTTTAGGTGACTTACAAGGCCCTAAATTAAGAGTGGGTGAAATTGCCAACAATGCACTAGATGCTAAAGTGGGTGATGTACTAACACTTACCAATGAAAAATGTATTGGTACCCACGAAAAAATTTATGTCTCCTACCCTAACCTTGCTGGTGATGTAGTGGTTGGCAATACCATTATGATTGATGATGGTAAAATTGAAGTAAAAGTATTATCGGTAGAAGCAAATGGAGACGTTAAAGTAACGGTAACCCTTGGTGGTATTATCTCTTCTAAAAAAGGATTGAATTTACCAGACACTAAAATTTCTTTACCTGCCTTAACAGAAAAAGATATCATTGATCTGGATTTCATGATCAAAGAAGAGTTAGACTGGGTAGCACTTAGCTTTGTAAAAAGAGTTGCAGACATTGAAATGTTACGTGACATCTTAAACAAGAACAACAGCAAGTCTAAAATCATTGCAAAAATTGAAATGCCGGAAGC
>JAGWVE010000010.1 GCA_018971025.1 Bacteroidota bacterium
TTTGTTCTACCCGGAATATCTTTTCCAGATTTAATAGTAATACAATCGTCACCTACGCTAATATGACAATTGCTGATATGTACATATTTACAGCTCTCCGGATTAATGCCATCGGTATTGGGTGAATGTGGATTGTTTATGGTGACTGCATGAACGGTTACGTTTTCACAAAACTCTGGGTTGATGGTCCAAAATGGAGAATTACGAATCGTAATGCCTTCTATCAAAATATTTTTACAATACATAGGTTGTATAAAAGGCGGGCGTAAAAATCCGCGTTTCATTTGAGCAGGATCGTCAGGTAGTAATATGTTTTTATTTAAACTATCAAACATAAACTGCCATTTGCTGCGGGGCTGGTCTTTTTTATACCCTTCTACAAAATCCCACCATTTTTTTCCATGGCCATCAATAATGCCACGTCCTTTGATGGCAATGTTTTCTGCTTTGTACGCATAAAATAAGGGTGAAAAACTAACCAAATCGACGCCTTCGTAACGGCTTTCTACCATGGGTAAATAATCGTCAAATTGATCGCTAAAATGAAGCTCTGCGCCTGCATCAATAAGTATGGTGATATTGCTTTTTAAATGAATAGGGCCGGTCAAGTATTTGCCTGCTGGAAAAAAAATAGTACCGCCACCAACTTTAACAGCCGCTGCGATTGCTTTTTGTACCGCTGCTGTGCAAAGTTTACTGCTATCGTTTTTTGCGCCATAGGAAAGCACATTAAAATATTGCGCCTGTGTTACAGAAGCATAGAAACAAATAAGTACTAAAAGTTTTTTCATTGTTTTATGTTTTATTCAAACAGTCCATCTAATTCTTTTTTCAATCCCTTTTCTGTTATGCCAGCATCATAAGGTTTATAGCTTTCGTTTCCAGGCACAAAACCAAGTAGTAGACAAGCACCTTTTGCAAGTGTTAAGGTATGCTTGCCAGGTTTAAAATAGTAGGCGTGTACATTGATAGAAGGCCGTCCTTTTATCAATACGGCATTGGCGATAAGGATTTCAGATTGTCCGTAATCGTTGGCGCTTGCATCTGTTTCAAGCTCAGGTGCTTTTACATATTGTGGTTCTTTTGCATTAAAATAACCCACCAGTACTTTTACGGGCTGCTCATTTGAAAAATTAATTTTTGTGCCTGCTGCCAACTGCTTTTGGTAAACGGCCTGTATCCCTTTCAAACCCTTTAAACTAGGCGCCACAGCGGCTATGGTATCGGGGGTATCATCATAAGGTTTTGTATTTTCTGCTACCATATAAAAACTTGTTTCATTCCATACGTCTTGTAAAGCAATGCTTACAGATTCGTTTTTGAAAACAAAGTTTTGGGGTGGTTGTACAACTGTATTTTTTTGAATCGAATCGATGGCGTGTTTAAATTGTTTTATTTCTGATTCAAAAGGCGCTAGCATTTCAGACCATTTTTTAAACGTACCATTCACGCCACGCATAGGTATTTTACGTTGAGCCGTTTGCATGCTATTGGCATACAAATAAGTGCCCTCTGTTAATGCCACCAATCGTTTGTAATAGGTTATAGATTTTTCTAAACTAGGCAATGCTTCAATTAAATCTTTAACATCGTTAGAATATTTATACCGGAGTACCGATAATGCTGCCGTTGCTTTTTGCGCATAAAAATTAGCAAGCGCATCGTAACATAGCATGTCATTTTTGATGCGTGCAAATTCGTCATTATTTTTTGTAGGCTTTATTTGCTTAATTGCAGCAACAGCTTTTGCGGCATGCATTTTTACTTCATGAATAATTTGTGGAGGCGTTTCGCCAATATGTTTTTCATGTTTCCACTCTTTAAGTGCGTATTCAATTAATTTTTCACCAACTGGGCTTTCGGCGTCGTATAAAAGATCAAATAATCCATAGCGGTAGGGATTGATAAGTTGCGTCATAAGCATCCCCAGGGTTAGCGTTTGACGGTTGCCATCTGTAATCCCAAAACGTCTTAATAGTTTAGGTGCAATTTGTCCGGATTCATTATACGCTTCTAATAAGTGTTCACTTTGTTTTTTGGAGCAGCCAAATTTTTGAGCTAAGGTAGAGGCCCAATACACATCTTCTGCTGTGCTATCTCTATTTGATTTCCATGCATACCTACTCCATGCTTTATACCAAAGCCAGTCTCTTTCTATTTGTAATATACGTTTTCCTTTTACACTATCTGCACTGTAAGGCCAGTCCCAATAAGATGCCTGCGGATATAAGTGGAGTCCATTGCCATGCATTATTTGATGCATACCCTGCACCGATTTTTGAATAAAGTGTGTAGCGCCATACCTAAAAGGTTCGAGGTTGGCAAGAATATGAACATTTTCAATTTGAACAGAACCAAGACCAGCAAGTGTTCTATGTAGTTCGGCCCAGGTACCTCTTGGTTCGTAGGTTGTTAATGCCTCACCATTAAATTTAGCTTCGGTATATAAATTACTATAGAGAGGTTTGGCAGCTTTTATAACTGAAGGTGCATCTACATCATGTGCACGAAGTACAATGGGTGGCTCGGTGGTTTTACCAATTGCGCGTAACCCGTCTTTCATACCTGGAATAATGGTTTTAGTAAACCATTCTATATCATCGTTACCTACGCCTTCCATGGCCTCACCCAAACATACCATTAAACCAACGTTTGGATATTTTTCTACAAATGCAGCGATCGATTTTCTGGTATAATCTGCAATGAGCGGTATAATGGGTCTGTTACGGTCTTGGGTTTTTATTTGATGATGTTGAGCAAAAGGTTTTGAAACGATAATGTTATAAAACATTTGTATCACCCATATTCCACGCTTGTCGGCTTCAGCAGTAATAAACTGATAGATCTCTTCATTTTTTTTAAACGTTTCATCACTTACTTCTACCGCATAAGGATAATCTTTTAACCGTACCAAAGAAGCAAATGGATGTCCGTTCCATAGATACAAAGAATTCATTTTGTTTTCAAGCAATGAATCCAATACTTGAATCCAAAGTTGCTTGTCATAAAACCAAGGAAATGTTTCGGGTGTATACGGGTACTCGTACACAGTTCGCTCCGGAAGATAATATGGTTTTTGAACACCGATACATGTGCCGCGAAGCACCATTTCTGGGGCATCAGCAATAAACATGGAAGACGGTATTTTTCCGTATTTTTTTATGCTGTCTGATACTGCTAAACAAGCATATAAAACACCCGAAGCGTCGGCGCCCGTAATGGTTGTGATACCCGCTTTACTTGTTACTACAAAAGATTCTTTTTTTGCATTGGCAGAATCAATTTGAATTTTTATGGTGTTGCTTTTTATTTTTAAGGGTGGCGTTACAGAACCATTGATGATTTTATTCCCATTTTTTACTAGCGCATTCGTTAAAAGTTGCGTTGCATAAACCACCCTAGGTTGCGTGATAGCAGGTGCATCTACAAAATAATACTGCTGAGAAAAAGCAGTGATGGATGCACCTAACAGTAATACAATTAGTAAACTTTTTATTTTTTGCACTGAAAAAACCTTCATGTATAAATTTTAAAATGCTTTTACAAAAGGTCTTGAATAGATACGCCTCCCTGGGCACTGCTTTGATATGCCGCTTCTACGCAGGCCATGGTAGCAAGCACATCTTGCACATTATTATCCGGCGTTATAATAACGCCATCAAGTGTTTTCATGATTTCGGCCATGCTACCTATAAATGCATGTGGAAACCAACTTCCCTCTATGTCCATCTGTTTCCAAGAAGCTTGCGTACCCAATTCTTTTATGATATATTCAAAACGATCTGCTTCACCTACCGGGTAGTTTTTTAACAGACCTAAGTTTATTTTTATAGCGCCATTTGTGCCTTCAATTTTTATAAACGCATCCTGATGTGTATTGCCATAATCATGACAATGATTTGTTTTGATACTTACTCCTACCGCGTTACCATAATCCATGATGATATTAGATTTTACAGATGCCAACGCAGGTTGTGCCGGATGCTTGATTGTTTTTGCATACACAGATAATGGATTGCCAAGTACATTTCTAATTAAGTCGATGTAATGAATGCTATGATAAAGTATTTCTAAACGCGGGGCGCTTTGTAAAAATGTCCAGAGGCTCCAAGGTGTATGCACATTAACAGCAACTTCTATATCCGTAATGGTACCAAAATTTTGTGTGTCCATTATATTTTTTGCAGCTATTATGCATGGAGCATAACGGAGTTGAAAATTAACTGCTGCTATAAATTTTTTAGATTCCACAAGCGCAACAATTTCTTTGGCTTCTGCAAGTGTGCTTCCCATTGGCTTTTGGAGTAAAACAGCTGCACCCGTTGGAATTTTTTGAAGTACTTCAATAATGGCTGATGCAGGTAAGGCAATATCAAAAATGGTATTTTTGTTGGCTGTGGCAATGATTGCATCTAAACTTTCATACACATCTTGTATATCAAAAGACTTAGCAAGTGCCTGTGCTTTACGATTGTCTATATCATAGATTCCTTTTACTGCATAGCCAGCCAACTGATACGCTGGTAAATGCGCATCTTTTACAATACCGCCAGCACCAATGCTGAAGATATGATATGGAGTAGCAGGTTTGTAATACGCTTGTTGCATAGTTATACTTTGGAGAGGCCCAAATAATTTCCAAAAGTTAACAATAAAACGGCAGCTATTAAAATCGTAATCGCTAGTGCTAATATTTGTAAAATGCGGCGGGTGCACATTTTCCACTCTTTTAAAACCACCCCAGTGAGCACACTAAAGAGTACCAGCAAAATCATATGAATGGCCCAACTAGAAAATTCATATTTCCCTAAGTTAACATGACCAAGACCGTAAAAGAAAAATTGAAAATACCATAACACGCCGGTAACAATTGCCATCAAATAATTTGTAGCCAACGACTTAGGTGTTTTAATAAATTGGGAGAGGGTGTTTTCTTTGATGTGCAAATAAAGGCAGTACAATAAAGTTGTAACAAAAGCACCTGTATTTGAAAATATATATACCACGTTTGTTTTAAAATCGGCAGCTCCATGCGCAGCAGCTACTTCTACAATAGGAGCGCCTTCTGCAATAGCAAAACCATAAAAAGCTGATAAAATACCTGCTAAAATACAGAGGGGAAGACCTTTGGCAAATGAGAATTGACTATTTGCATTGCCGGCCCCTGTTTCCATTAATTTTTCTTTTTTTCGGCCTGCAATACCACATACTACAATGCCTAATGCACCCATAGCAATTCCACTAATGATATAATTAGCGCCTGTTCCTTGTAACGTGGTTAATAAAGTACCATTCATGAGTGGTGGCAGTAGCGTGCCTACAACACAGGAAATACCCACTGCAATGGCATAGGTTAATGAGTATCCAACATACCTAATAGACATACCAAACGCTGTTCCACCAATTCCATAGAGCATGCCGTATATAAAACTAGATAGCATGGCTGCCTTTGGTGCTTCTTGCAACACTGCTGCTAGATCAGGAATCGTAATCCATGCAACAAGTATTGGCAGTACCATCCAACAAATAGCAGCCTGTGCCAACCAATAGGTTTGCCAGCTCCAATTTTTTACTTTTTTTTCTGGGGTATAACAAAGTGATGCACCTGCAGCACCTACACTATGAAAAAAAATGCCGTTTAGTAAACTCATGGTATGAATAGTTTTTATAAACTAAATCGTTGATCGATTGCTGCATTGTCTTCTCCTAAAAAAGGAGCTCCTTTTTCTGAACTCAAAATATTTCCATCGATTCGAATGGGACATCTTGTTGTTGTAACAGAAAGTCCTTTACTGTTTTTTACAACAATTTCCATTTGGAGTTTTTGATAGGCTTCTTCTTGAATAAGTTCTTTGTATTCTAATACCTGTGCACACCAAATATCGGCTGGCTCTAAAATAGACAACCAGCGCTGTGTTGATTGTGTGACTAAATGATTTGCCAAAATTGTTTTGATGTCATCGCGCTTATCAAACCATTCGGCACTTTGAGAAAACACAAGTAAATCGGAACAAGACAATAAAGTTGCGAGCTCCACAATATTCCCCATAGCTAGTGCGATATAACCGTTGGCCGTAGCATAGATACCATATGGCGCTGCGATATATGCATTGGCGCCATTAACAGCACTTCGCTTAGGCAACTGCTTACCATCATTATAATAACAGGTTAGCACTTCAAATTGAAAATCAATACTACTTTCAAACATGCTCACTTGTACAAGTGCACCTTCGCCACTTATGCCCCGCTGGTACAAACTGGCTAATATTCCTTGTGCCAAATGCGTGCCTGCTAAAATATCTACAACAGCCACACCCATGGGGGTTGGATTTTTATCATTGCTACTACTTAACCAGGTAAGTCCGCTAACGGCTTGTAATAATAAATCTTGTCCAGGTAAATTTTTCCATGCGCCTTCGGTTCCGTATCCACTTATTTCTGCGTATACAATGGAAGGGTTTATTTTTTTTACCTCTTCGTAACCGAGTCCTAAACGCTCCATTACGCCAGGTCTAAAATTATGCATGAGCACATCTGCTTTTGCGAGTAGTTTTTTTATTTTTTCGAGGTCATGCTCATTTTTTAAATCGGCGGCGTAGCTTTTTTTATTTCTATTGATGGCATGAAAAATAGTAGAATCGCCTTCTAATACAATATCAGAAACATATAATTGCCTACAAATATCGCCAGTTCCAGGCTTTTCTATTTTGATAACTTCGGCACCCATATCGGCGAGCCTCAAAGCAGCAGAAGGACCAGATAAAAACTGGCTAAAATCAATAATTAATATGTCTTCTAAAAGCTTCATGCTACTATTTTATAAACTCCGATCTTATGTTACTATTGTTCGCGCCTAAAGCTGGTGCAGCTTTTGTTGCAAATATTTTTTGTCCATTGATTCTGATTGGACAAGTTGTGGTGGTTATTGCTTGTCCGTTTGCAGCTGTTATCACCTGCTCCAATTGTAGTTTTTGATACGCTTCTGTTGCTACCATCCTATTCCAATCAAGCACTTCCATAGCCCACAAATCTTTTGACTGTAATTTTTCTAACCAATATTGTGTGGTTTGTGATTGCAAGTGATGATGCAATATCCCTTTGATTTCATCTCTGTTTACAAAAACATTTTTTTGTGCATACTGCAACAAAGCAGCGCAATCAACAGCGTTTCCTAAAACATGTATATCCATCATGGCAATGGCTATGTAACCATTTGCGGTTTTGTAAATTCCGTAAGGTGCTCCAAGCATGGGGTTACCATTGTTAACCTGACTTCTTTTAATATCTTGTTTACTGTTATAATAGGTCGTTAAAAATTCAAATTGAAAATCCAATAATGACTCCATCAAACTCATGGAAACCAGCGTTCCTTGATTTGTTTTTTGTCTACGAATTAAAGCAGCTAAAATACCTTGTACCATTTGTGCACCACATAAATAATCAGCAATGGATAATCCAAAAGGAACTGGCGCGTCTGTGCCATTTCCAGTGGTATAGGCAAGTCCTGTAACGGCCTGCAGCAGTAAGTCTTGACCAGGTTTGTTTTTCCAAGGCCCTTCTTTACCATAGCCACTAATTTCGGCATACACGAGGCGCGAATTGATGCTTTTAACAGATGCATAATCCAATCCCACTTTTTCCATGATGCCGGGCCTAAAATTATGGGTTAGGACGTCGGCTTTTTCAATTAATTTTTTTACGACAATAAGATCATCCGGATTTTTTAAATCTGCAGTAAAACTTTCTTTATTTCTATTGATGGTATGAAACAATAACGAATCATCACCAGCCCATAAATTTTTGATGGCTAATTTCCTTCCCGCATCACCACCCTTAGGTCTTTCGATTTTTATGACACGAGCACCCAAGTCGGCGAGTCGAAGTCCTGCAGAAGGACCCGACAAATACTGACTAAACTCCAGCACTACTAAACCTGTTAATGGAAGATGACTCATATTAAATCCCTAAAGGAAAAATTATTGTTACGAGCACACAGTAGGTGCAAGTGATTGATGATAAATATTGTTTAGTGCCGCTAATACTTCTAACGGTGAACTGGTTTTACCCATTAAATAATCTCGTATCGGGTCTCCTGCGTGATCTTGAAAATGTAAATATCCATGATAGCGCGGACGCATATAACCTCTTTGCATAGCAGGTAAATTTGCCTGAAAAAAGTTATGGGTAATGGCATTGGAAAGTGGGTCGGTCCATGCTTTTAAATGTCCGGGCTGACCACCCGATTGCACATACAAACCTGCTTGTGTTGAACCCGCGCAAACCATTTCAGCAAAAGCCACGGCAAGTTCTTTGTGTTCACTAAATGCAGAAACTGAAAGTCCAGTTCCACCAATCGTAGTTTGTAAATGTTTATTGTTAAAACGAACAACGTCCGTGTAATGTAATGTATGCTGCGCATAGCCATCTCTTGCATAATTAGAATAACCATATGCAAAAGGACAGTACCAATAATCATTGGTGCTTGACATTGTATTCGCAACAGCAATTGGATTTTTATCAAACATGCTTTTGTCTAATAGACGATATAGCGAATACATCATTTCGAGTGCTGCAACACCTGTTGCTGTATCTATCACTTCTGTTTGATGCATAAATGGCGTTTGTCCATTGGCAATACAAAAAGTATAAAAATTCATCAGTAAATCGATGGGAATCGCTGGTGCTGCTACTTTTCCTTGTTTTGCAAGTGCAATAACTTCTTCCCATGTTTGTGGAATAGCTACCTGATGTGCTTCTAACAAATCTTTTCGATAACTCGCAAATGGAGCAGCTGCATCAATAGCAAGTGCCCACTGGTGTTTATCATATTCATAACTGATATGAGAAGCGCCAACACTATTTTGTAATTGATCTTGTAAATAATGAGCGTCCAAATATTTTTCTAGCGGCAATACACAATTTGTTGCAGCAGCAGTCCCTACCCATGGATGATCAATGATGAGTAAATCGTAAGATTTAGTAAGTTCTTCGATAGGATAATCTGCAAATTGCTGTAAGGTTCTTTTGCTCCATTGAATTTCTACCTGCGGATGCAATTCATGAAAACGCTGAGATGCAGCAAGTAATGGCGTGATGCCCCTACTATGATTCCATGTAATTCCTTTCAGCACAATATCAGCCATTGGATTCTTTTTTATTGGCTAATAAAATATGCTCGCAAACCATTACTAATTCACCGAGCTGATTGTGCACTTCTACCTGTTCTGTTACCAGTCCAAAACCTGGTTTTTTATGATCCTTCTTTTCTTTGATGGTAACAGTCGTTTTGATGGTGTCACCAATAAAAACAGGTTTTGTAAATCGAAGTCTTTCGTAACCATAGGTCATGGCTACTTCATTGATTACTTCGGCCGTTAATCCAATACCTATGGTAAAAATTAAAGTGCCATGCGCAATTGGTTTTTTAAAGGGCTGGGTTTTGCACCATTCTGCATCCATATGATGTGGGAAAAAATCACCACTTTGGCCTGCATGTATAACAATATCAGTTTCTGTAACCGTTCTACCTTTTGTAACACGGGTAGCTCCAATTTCAAAATCTTCGAAGTATTGCTTAATTGACATAAATATTTGAGTCATGCCAACACAGCTTATGAGCACCCAAAAAATGGGTTCAAATAAGAAGGCTAGCAATCGTTTATCTTTCTAAAAGCTAATATTAGCTTACCGAAAGTAATGGAAGGGGTGGGAGTTATAAATGCCTCGTTTAACTAATATAATGGACTATTTTACTATTTAATTGGGCACTTATGGGCTACAACTAACAGGATATCATGGCTTTAATTACTCCAGTAGCAGGGTCTAGCCAGCTTTCAAACTGATCTGCTACCTGGTCAAATGTTACCCTATGTGTAATATAATTTGTGGGTGAAATATGGCCCGCCAACATGGAGTCAACTACGTGGTCAAAGTCTATTTTATTGGCATTTCTGCTACTCATCAGGGTGGCTTCTCTTTTATGAAACTCGGGGTGGCTAAATGAAATATCCCCTTTTTGAAGGCCTACCAGCACATACCTACCACCATGGGCCAAATAAGGGAATGCCCCCTGAATGGCGGCTAAACTGCCAGTAGCATCAATGATAACAGTAGGCATATCGCCGTTGGTGATTGCTTTTAATTGTTGGATGGCATCTTCCTTTATGGGGTTAATGGTATGGTGAACCCCTAAATTTTGACTACAAAACGCCAATCTTGCGTCATTGATATCCATAGCAATTACCTGAGCACCTGCAATGCGGGCAAATTCCATGGTGCCAAGACCAATAGGACCTGCGCCCACCACGAGCACAAATTCGCCAGGTTGAACCCCGGCTCTTCTTACTCCATGTGCTCCAATAGCTAGTGGTTCTACAAGGGCCAATTGGTCGAGACCCAGGCCCCTGCTTTTTACAAGTGCGGCATCTGGCACAGTTACGTATTCACGCATGCCGCCATGGATGTGTACACCAAAAACTCGAATTGATACACAACAATTTTCTTTACCTGTTTTACAAGCAATACAAGTACCACAATTAAAATATGGAATTAAAGTAACGGCTTCGCCTACTTCAAATCCTTTTGCATTTGTTTCAACAATCGTGGCCGCTAATTCATGACCTAGTATGGCAGGATAATTAAAAAATGGTTGCGTGCCTTCATATGCATGTAGGTCTGTGCCACATATGCCAATACGTTCAATTTTTAATAAAGTTTCACCAACATTTGGAACTGGTATGGCTGCCTCTGTGTAGGTAAATTGATGTGGTGTGGTACAAACTAATTGCTTCATATGCTTGCGTAATATTTTAAATCAATCATACTTGCTGGAATAGAAGTTGGATTCCAACTTTCGTGAATGGCCAGCGCTGCGCCAACCGCTGTAGCCTGCGCCACAGAAGCCGCATAGACTTCAATGTCTTTAAATGCGAGTGCTAACATATTCATATATATGGAGTTTTTTCCAAAGCCTCCATCCACAAAAATGCGCTTCACTTTTGTGTTTCCAAGTACCAAAGACGTAGATGCTTTTTGTTGTACAATAAGTGCCGCAATAAGTGTATGATATGCTGTTTCAAGATTTGAAAATGTATCTAAATCATGTTTTTCAAAATTAGATGGATGCACGCCTACTGCAATATTTTCATGTTCATTTTTTTCAAAAAAACGAACATCAATCAAGCGGTTATCATACACAACATCTTTATAAAAATCTGGTGCTACACCAAAATGTGCTGCTATTTTTTTTGTTTGCATTTCATGTTCATGCCCTGCAAATAAGCGAGCTGCTTTGACAGGCTTACCATGATAACCCATGTAAAACAAACAATCTTTTTCAAGTTCTTCTGGTGTTAGTGGACTATTGTTAAAAGGATGTAAACTAATACACCAAGTACCTGTAGAAATTAAAATAAAGGGCATCGAAAATGCAGTCAGATAAGGGATTAGCGCGGCAGAACTGTCATGTAAACCACTGCCCACCTGCATGTTAGCGCCCTCAACGTTTACGGATACAGTATGCGAAGCTGGCGTAATGGGAGGCAGTAAAGCATCTATTTTTTCTGCTTTTACCCAATTGTGGTATTGGTTTGTTTGAAAATTCCAAAGTTGTGTGTGGCAACCGATACTCGTAAGTTCGGAACTGGTTTGATGCGTAATGAGATAGCTCATGTACTGCGGTAAGTGAAGTGCAGTAGCCACTAGTTCATAAATTTTAGGCTTTTGGTATTTAAGCCAATACAACTGCATACCTGAATTCAAATGCCCTAATGTAGGGGATGCTGTTTCTACAGCCATTTGTTCAGCCAGCCCATATTTTTGATGAAACGCTTGTTGCAGCTGCTCCGGATATGTTTTTAAATAATTATAAAGTGGAGCAATTACTTTTCCATCGGCATCTACATAAACAAAGCTCGCGCCGTAGGTAGAAAAATTAAGTGCGCATATTTTATATTTATTGTCTTGAACCGCTGTTGTAAGTGTTGCAAGTACCCATTCCGAAAGTGCTTGAATATCTTCACAAGGATCGCCATCATCATCTGTTATTTCATGCGTAGCTTCCACCTTTTCATATACAATATGATATTGCTTGTCAAATAAAAAGAACTTTTTATTTGTTTTACCGATATCAAAAATGGCAATAACAGATTCCATGATTCTAACAATTATAAGCCCGTAGCTACAGCATTGGCGCCTCTTTCACTAATCAGTTGCGCGCGAACTTTGTTGGTTCTAAAAAACGAGATCGGATCCAGCGCGCCACCTAATTGAAGTCTTGCTTCTGCTACAATCGGACGTACATCTGTACGGTAAGCGGTTTGCAATATTTCTTGACAAGTAGTTACATCATTTTGTACCTGCGCTGCACGAAGTGCATCGGTATCCACAAGTAAAGCTTGTGCATATGCAATTTTAATGGCTTCTACGCTTTGTAATAAATCTTCTAGCGGATCTTTTACGTTATGACTTGCATCAATCATCCATCCTAAATCTTTGGCATGATTCATTTGTCTAGCATCCATGCCTTCTATAAGTTCATTGAAAATTAAAAATAGTTGATACGGATTAATGCTGCCTACTGTTAAATCATCATCGCCATATTTGCTATCATTAAAATGAAAGCCTGCTAATTTTTTTTCATTTAACAACAAGGCCACAATTTGTTCAATGTTGGCATTGGGTAAATGGTGTCCTAAATCAACAAGTGTAAGGGCTTTGTCGCCAAGTTTACTTGCGTATAAATAAGACTGCCCCCAATCACCCACACTCATAGAATAAAAATTAGGCTCAAATGCTTTGTACTCTACAAACACTTTCCAATGGTCTGGTAAAGCATCATAAATTTCATGCAAACTTTCGAGCGTATTGTTAAATGCATTTCTAAAATTTAATTGACCTGGAAAACATGAACCGTCTGCAAGCCATACAGATAGGGCTTCTGAGCCAAGTGCAATACCATGCTTGATCACTTCAATATTATGATCGATGGCTTGTTTGCGAACCGCTTTATCTACGTGTTGTAAAGAGCCATATTTATAACTATGCGCCGCGCCTGGTTGGTCCTGAAAAGTATTTGAGTTAACGGCATCAAATTTTAAATGATGCTGCTGTGCAAGTTCTTTTAAAGCGGCGGGGTTAGCAGGTATATCCCAAGGAATGTGTAATGAAATAGAACCGCTCGATTGATTGAGTTTGTGCAGTAGTCCAACATCTTCTAATTTTTCTTCGATACATCTTGGTTCTCCTGCACCAGCAAATCTTCCAAAGCGAGTACCACCGGTACCCAGTGCCCAAGAAGGAATCGCAATTTGAAACGCTTTTAATTTTTCCAACACCGATGCATACTGTGGTATATCGGCTGCTAAAAAATCAATCTTTCTTTTATGTCCAGCAAAATGTTGTTGGTTGTGCTGATCAAGTGCTGTTTGTTGGAGTACCATATGTTTTGTTTACAAAATTTGAATGAATCGTTTAACGAACAAATGCATTAGCGACGCCGCCATCTACATTTAAAATATTGCCCGTAGACTTTTGTAGCAGCCCGCCAACAAAAGCGTAGCAAGCATTTGCAATGTCTTCGGGTAAAATGGCTTCATTTAATAACGTACGCTTTGCATAATAAGCGGGTAGTTCTTCTACAGTTATACCATATGCTTTTGCGCGACCTTCGGCCCAACCGCCTGCCCAAATATTAGAGTCTGCGATAACAGCATCTGGGTTTACGGTATTGACACGAATTTTATCGGCACCTACTTCGGCGGCCATCAGTCTTGTCAAATGCGCTTGCGCGGCTTTTGCAGAACCATAGCCAGGATTGTTTGGACCTGCAACTACCGAATTTTTAGAAACGATATTTACAATATCACCGCCAAGTGCCTGACTACGCATTACTGCAATAGCAGCTTTAGAAACCAAGAATTGACCTTTTACTAAAATATTATAAAGTCTGTCCCACTCTTCGATGCTGTGCTCTGCGATTGATTTTGAAATACTAATGCCTGCGTTGTTTACTACGATGTCAACACCACCAAATGCAAGTGCAGCCTCTTGCATAGCCGTTGTGATCGAAGTTTCATCGGTTACGTTTAAGAGCGCCGCAGACACGGCATCTTTACCAAATAATTGTTTAAATTCTTCGGTAGCGGTGTCTAAACGTTCTTGATTGATATCATTTAAAATAACGCATGCACCTTCTGCTGCGAATTTTTTTGCAATGGCTTTTCCAATACCGCCTGCACTACCGGTTACAAGTGCAACGCGGCCTGTTAATGATTTTGGTTTTGGCATTCTTTGCAGTTTCGCTTCTTCCAATAACCAATATTCAATATTAAAAGCTTCTTGTCTAGGTAGTGATGTGTATTCCGAAACGGCTTCTGCCCCGCGCATCACGTTAATGGCATTGATATAAAACTCAGCTGCTACGCGCGCGGTTTGTTTGTCTTTTGCAAAAGTAAACATACCTACCCCTGGATATAATAACACAACAGGATTGGCATCACGCATAGCCGGACTATTTGCATGCTTACATGTATTGTAGTAGTTCGCATACATAGCTCTATAGTCTTCAAAAGCAGGTGTTAATTGTGCTTTTATAGCTGTTGCATCTGATAGGTCTTGTGCTGGTGTAAGTGGTAATACAAGCGGACTAATTTTAGTACGCAAAAAATGATCTGGACATGAAGTCCCCAGTGGTGCTAAACGGTCTAGATCATTGGAATTGATGAATTCAAGTACACGTTCATCATCTGTAAAATGTCCAATCATTTTTGTATGTGACGAGCAAAGACCTCTTAGTACGGGTGCTAATGCAGCAGCTTGACTCAAACGCTCGTTTGACGCTAGCGATGCTATTTTTGAACCTCCAAATACAGGTCCTTTTTTACCATAATGATCTTCTAAGTACTGCGCACAAGTTTCAACAACATCAAGTGTATTTAAATAAGATTCATAGGCCGTATCACCCCATGTAAAGAGACCATGCGAACCTAACATAATGCCTTTGATACCAGGGTTTTCATCTAAGCACTGTTTTAGTTGTAGGCCTAAATCAAAACCTGGTTTTTGCCACGGCACCCAACCAATTTTCCCACCAAATAATGTTTGGGTAATTTGTTGGCCATCTTTTGCGGCAGCGATTGCAATAGCTGCATCGGGATGCAAATGATCAATATGATTAAAAGGTAAAAAACCATGTAAAGGTGTGTCGATAGAAGGTGCTTTAGATGCTAAATCATAAATACAATGATTAAAAAGTTCTACCATTTCATCTTCATGTGCTAACCCTCTGTATACATTTTTTAAACTACGTAGTCGATCCACATAAAGCGCAGCCAAGCCGCTTTTGGTTAGGGTGCCAATGTCACCACCACTTCCTTTTACCCACATTACTTCTGTTGCTTCGCCGGTTAATGGATTTTTAGCCATGGCCTTACAAGAAGTATTGCCACCACCATAATTGGTTAAACGAAGATCTGCGCCTAATAAATTAGAACGGTAAATAAGCAGGGCCACTTCATCGCCTGCCATTGTTTTTGCTTTTTCATCATCCCACAAATAACTTACGTGTTTGTAGTTGTCTCTTTTTTCGATTGCCATCAGTTGCTATTTTATTTTTATTAAGGCTTAAGGGAATTGCCATAACCTACTACGATTACAGAAAGAATAATAGTAGCAATTCCTATAATGATTGTTCTACTTGTTTTTGTGCTCACCCCTTTCCATTCACGAAGTAAGAGTCCCCACATGTTTGCGACCAAAATAATAAAAGACATATGCAGTATCCAAGAACTCGCACCATTGCCCATTTTACTTTCGCCCATACCATAAAAGAAGAATTGTAAAAACCACATGGTACCACCTATTGCAGATAATACATAGTTACGCATAAGGGGTGTTTTTTTATTGGTATAATCAGTAAAGGTTTTATTTCTAAAATTTAAAATCATACACCAAATAAAATTGGTGGTTAAACCGCCCCACAAAATCACTACAAAAATGACGTTGTTCTTGAATAAAAATTCGCCTTGTTCTGGATGCGCTGCTTTCCAAATATCGTTAGCAACTGCGCCCATGCTAGATCCGGCTTCTATACCAAAACTAAAACAAGCACTGAGTACACCAGAAACAACGGCTAAAAAAAGTCCTTTGGCTAATTTAAATTCACTACCAGAAGCGTCTACTTCTGCGCCACCCAATTCTTTATCTTTCATACCACCCGCTTTGCCAGAAATAACTATACCAACAATACAAATGAATAGCCCTAATAATACAAGCTGTCCCCAAGGCGTTGTAATTAAATCATGAAAAGTATCTTTTCCTTCTGTTGGATTAAACTGATAATAAATAGAAGGAATAATGGCTCCAAATAAAGAACACAATCCTAAAATAATGGAACTACCAAGCGATACGCCTAAATAACGAACGCCAAGCCCATAGGTAAGCCCACCAATACCCCATAATAGACCCATAAAAAATGTAGTACCAATAACGGCAGATGGCGCATCACTAATAATCGTACCAAATCCTGGAATGGTTAAATAAGCAGCAATAGGAGGCACAATAAGCCAAGAAAAAAGGCCGCCTACAATCCAAAAAGTTTCCCAACTCCAGCCTTTTACTTTTTTGTATGGCATGTAAAAACTTCCGGAAGCAAAACCTCCAATGAAGTGAAAAATAACGCCTAGAATAATACCCATGAGTTAAAATTTAAAATGATTGTATTTATTGAATGGATAATTGATACGTAGTAAGTGAGTGATATACTTGTCCTACCTGTAATAATGTCGTTGGAAAATTGGGCTGATTGGGTGAATTTGGAAAATGCTGTGTTTCTAAACAAAGCGCCGTTCTATGGTTCACTTTTTTTCCATCATGATTGGTAAATTTTCCGTCTAAAAAATTACCGCTATAGAATTGTAGGCCTGGCTCTGTGGTAGCAACCTCCATTTTTCTACCGCTCACCGCGTCGTACAATGTTGCAACCACTGTTAAACTTGAATCTTTTTTATTGAGCACCCAGTTATGGTCATATCCACCTTTAACAGAATCGATGCGTGCCCCAATTTTTTCAGATTTTTTAAAATCAAAAGGTGTACCAGCAACAGTAGCGATAACACCTGTTGGGATAAGGGTACTATCCACTGGCGTGAAATGGTCAGCATCAATTTGTAAGTAATGATTTAAAATAGGCTCCGCTACATTACCCGATAAATTATAATAATTATGCTGTGTTAAATTCACATAGGTTGCTTTGTCTGTAGTAGCAGCATACTCAATTGATAAAGCGTCATTGTCTGTAAGTGCATAGGTAACGGTTACTTTTAAATTACCAGGATAGCCTTCTTCCATATCTTTACTTAGATAGGTTAACACAAGTGTTGGCGTCGTATCATTGACAATAGCAGCGTCCCACACTACTTTATCAAAACCTTTATTGCCACCATGTAAATGATTGCTACCATCATTGGTTGCAAGGGCGTAACTATTTCCATCAATCTCAAATTTTCCTTTTGCAATTCGGTTACCATACCTACCAATCAAGGCACCAAAATAGGGTGGCTTTTGTAAGTAAGGAGCTAGGCTATCAAAGCCTACTACAATACTTTCTTTTTTTCCGTTTTTATCCGGGAAAGTCCAAGACGTAACAATACCACCATAGGTAGTAATGCGTACTTGATTTCCTTTGGCATTTGTTAACGTATATAATTCTACATTTTTTCCATCCACATTACCAAAAGCCTCTTTTGTAATTCCTTTTTGGATGCTGTCATTTGTTTTATTAGACTGACAGGCAAATAAAAATAAGACGAGACTACAGAGAATTGATATTTTTTTCATGACGCATGTATTTGTTGCATTACAATAATTTAATGCCTTGTTTTTTTAATAGATTATATTTCTTTTTATCAAACGTATATAAGAAGGATCCTTTACGAGAGGTTGTTTTTTCTTTCTCTGTTAAGCGGTTGAGAATATTTAGCGAAAGAATTTTTTTAGTAAAGTTTCGTTTATCAAAACTGTTGTTGTACACAGCTTCATATAGTGCTTGTAATTGCTGCATAGTAAATTTGGTAGGCAATAATTCAAACCCAATAGGATAGGCAATGGCTTTTTGTTGCAATCTCTCTAATGATAAAGCAATCATTTTTTTATGGTCAAAAACAACCGCCGGAATTTTATGTAATGAATGCCAGCTTGCTTGGTGCTTTTGTAACAATGCTTCTTTATAATCGTCTAATTTGATGAGCGCAAAATATGCCACCGAAATAACACGCCCTGCCGCATCCCGCTTGACGTCGCCAAAACAGTGCAGTTGCTCCATGTATACATTATCCAATCCCGTTAAATTTTCCAACACACGTGTAGCCGCGTCGTGCACACTTTCTTTGGCAGACACAAAACCACCCATCAAAGACCATTTGCCTTTTTCAGGTTCTAGTGAACGCTTCACTAAAAGGGCCTTGATTTCGGTTCCGTCAAAACCAAAAATGATACAGTCAACAGCTACCAATAAACGGTCGTGGTTGTTATACGCTTTTGTCATCAATTACCAGAATTTTACGTAGAGTGCACTTAATATCATCAGTGTAATAACAATTAAAATAAGTGTAGACTTACTTACTTTAAACATGCTTGCATCAATGTCAAATGCTTTCGGATTCACTTTTGGACCTGCTAAACTAATTGCAACCATAGTTGCTACCGTAAGCACAAACGACCAGCCCATGTTAATTAAGAACGGAATTTCATACAATCCATTTTTATTTAAATAAGCAGTGAACATGATATTTTCATGACCTAAAAGTCCTACAGCATAATTGTTAAAGAAAATTGACAATGCAAATCCAGTGATTAAACCAACCATGGCAGCAGTACCTGTTGTACGCTTCCAGAAAAATCCTAAAATAAACATAGCAAACACACCCGGGCTAATAAAGCCAGTATACTTTTGAATAAATGTAAAACCACCTTCACCACCAATACCCAATAAATCTTTCCATGTAAAAAGAACGGCAACAATCATAGACACTAGTACTGTTAATCGGCCGGTCCACACCATCTTTTTTTCGTTCGCATCTTTGTTGATGTATTTTTTATAAATGTCTAATGTAAAAATGGTTGAAATACTATTTGCTTTTCCTGCCAAAGAGGCAACAATTGCAGCTGTCAAAGCAGCGATAGCAAGGCCTTTGAGACCAGCAGGTAAAAATGCTAAGATGGCAGAATACGCACCATCTTTGCCGCCTTCAAAACCAGGAAGTTGTCCGTTTTTGTATAAAACAAAAGCAGCAATACCAGGCAACATCACAATCACTGGCATAAATAATTTCATAAAGCCAGCAAACAAAATACCCTTACGTGCCGTTTCTAATTTTGCACCAAGTGCTCTTTGTGTAATGTATTGATTACAACCCCAGTAATTTAAATTTACAATCCACTGACCTGCAAAATACATCGCAATACCAGGAAGTACAATATACTTGTCTCTTGCCAACTGACCTGCAACACTCATATCTGTGTTGTTTGGTTTAGGCAAAATCATTTTGAAATGTTCTGGTGCTTGTGCAAGTAATGTTTTAAACCCAGCGATAGCACTACCATCTAAGACACCATTGATGCGCTGATCTACAATTTGAAGCGCCATATATACAGTTGCAAAACCACCAATAATTAATACAGCTACTTGAATAACATCGGTGTAGCCAATTACTTTCATACCACCGAGTGTAATAAACAAAGCCATAATCATCAGCCCTACCATTACAACGTGTAGATATTCGCCACCCAATAAACCATTGATGGCAACTGCACCTAAATATAAAATAGAAGTAAGGTTTACAAATACATATAAGAACAACCAGAAAATGGCCATAACCAATGAAACAGATTCGTTGTACCTCGTTTTTAAAAACTGAGGCATGGTATAAATCTTGTTTTTTAAATAAATAGGGATAAACCAAACAGCAATAATAATGAGTGCTAGCGCGGCTATCCACTCGTAAGCGGCCACTGCAGTACCCACAAAAAATCCTTCGCCACTCATACCAATAAATTGCTCTGCAGAAATATTAGAAGCAATCAGTGATGCGCCAATAGCCCACCATGTTAGAGAACCTTCTGCTAAAAAGAAATCTTGAGAAGCAGAAACATCGTTTTTCTTTTTCTTATACACCCAGTATCCATAACTGGCAACAATAATAAAATAAAAGACGAAAATGATTTTGTCGGATAATGCAAGTGTGTTCATAGGATCAATCGTTTTAAGTGTTTGGTGTTGTTATAGTAAGCTAATTAATCGTTCATCGTTATAGTCATCAATAAAAAAAAGTACATTGGGTAAGTGATTAAATTCATGTACCTGATGATAGGTTTTAATCACCACCGCTTTCATGCCAGCTTTGTGTGCTGCTTCTACGCCTTTAGGAGAATCTTCAAAAACAATACAGTTTTGATAAGAGACACCTAAACCATCGGCGCATTTTATAAATGTTTCAGGATCTGGTTTACTAACAATTACATCATCTGCACTTACAATCGTAGAAAAATAATGTCGCAAGTGAAGTCCATCTAAAATGTAATCAATATTAAACATGATAGCCGCAGATCCAATAGCCATCGGTATTGTAGCAGCATGCGCTTTTTCAAAAAATGTGTCTAAGCCATTTATAAGTTTCAAGTGCGGGGTAAATTCACGCTGGTAGCCGCGTTCTTTTTCAAAAGACATTTCTGTCATTTGGGCTTTTGTAAAATGATCTTTGCCAAAAATGCGAATCAGCAACTCTTCATTTTTACCATACATTTCTTTTTTAACTTCTTCCCAGGTTAAACGAGCACCCAACTGATTAACAAGAATTTCATACCATGCACGTGCATGAAATTCCATATCATCAATAATGGTTCCGTTTAAATCAAAAAGAAAAGCGTTTTTCATGCTTATTGTTTGTTTATATGATAATACACATCACTCCATTTTAATTCATTTTTGAACTGATGCAGTGTTGTTTCTTTTCCGATAAGTGAAAATTCGATACCCGCCATCGCAGCAAAATCTTCTAAATGTTCTGTAGTTAAATTTTGCGAATAACAAGTATGGTGCGCGCCACCTGCATAAATCCAAGCTGCACAACCAGTATGCATGTTTGGATACGGTTTCCATAAAACCCTTGCTACTGGTAGCTTTGGTAAGGCATGCACAGGTGCAACCGCCAATACTTCATTGACCAATAAACGAAAACGGTTACCCATATCAACAATCGAAGCATTGAGTGCGGGACCAGGCGCCGAGTTAAATACAAGCCTTACAGGATCTGCTTTCCCACCAATACCTAATGGATGTATTTCGCAACTAGGTTTAGCGTCTGCTATACTCTCGCAAATTTCTAACATGTGCGCACCAAGTACCATACGATTAGATGGATTAAAATGATAGGTATAATCTTCCATAAATGAGTTGCCTCCTTGAAGGCCCGTACCCATTACTTTCATAGCTCTAACGAGTGCAGCCGTTTTCCAATCACCTTCGCCACCAAAACCATAACCTTTGGCCATCAATCTTTGAGAAGCGATACCTGGCAATTGTGCCATGCCGTGTAGGTCTTCAAATGTATCTGTGAATCCTTTAAAATTACCCGCCACTAAAAAAGCTTCCATGCCAATTTCAATTTTTGCTGCTTCTCGAAGTGAAGCATGCTGTGCACCGCCTTTTTGTAAAGAAGGCATCAGGTTGTAACTTGATGCATAGATAGCTACGAGTGCATCAATTTCTGCTTCTGTTACTTTGTTAATGACTTCTACCAAATCTCCAATTCCATATGTATTGACAGAATAACCAAACTTAATTTCAGCTTCCACTTTATCTCCATCGGTTACGGCCACTTGTCGCATGTTGTCGCCAAAGCGAACAAATTTTGCACCCTGCCAGTCGTTCCAACCCGCAGCAGCTCTTGTCCATGTTCCAATTTTTGCAATGGTTTCTTCATCCTGCCAGTGTCCCACCACTACTTTTCTATTGAGACGCATACGGCTCATGATAAATCCAAATTCTCTATCGCCATGTGCAGATTGGTTGAGGTTCATGAAATCCATATCAATAGCATCCCAAGGGATATCTCTATTAAATTGCGTATGAAAATGTAAGAGTGGTTTTTGCAAAATCTTTAACCCGCCAATCCACATTTTTGCTGGAGAAAAAGTATGCATCCATGCAACAATACCGATACAGTTTTTTGCAGTATTGGCTTCTTGACAAATGGCAAATATTTCTTCAGGAGATTTTACGGTTGGTTTCCAAATAACAGCTACTGGAATTTGTTGATTTGCATGTAGCGATTCGGCAATGGCTTTTGCATTGGTAGCTACTTGTTGCAAGGTTTGCTCCCCATATAAATCTTGACTACCCGTTACAAACCAAACTTCTAATGTTTCTAAACTTTTCATAATTTTTATCAATTAATCGATCCTATTTTATTGACCATAATAACTATCTGGTCCATGTTTTCTTTCGTAATGTTTTCTAATAAGCGCATCTTTTAATCGAGGTGCTTTAGGATTTATTTGTTCTGTCAATAAAGCCATCTGAGCAATTTGTTCGAGCACTGCACTGTTGTGAACGGCCTTGTCTGCATTTTTACCCCAAGTAAATGGCGCGTGATTGCCTACTAAAACCATTTCAACTTCTTTGTAGTCGAGTCCCCGTTCTTTAAAACAATTGATGATTTGAAAACCGGTTTCTAGTTCATAATTGCCTTCAATCATTTCGTCTGACATGGGTGCGGCGCATGGAATATTAACGGTATTGTAATCGGCGTGCGTGGTTCCAAAAATGGGAATGTCACGTTGAGATTGCGCCCAAGCCGTACCATACACAGAATGCGTATGCACAATGCCACCAATGGTTTCCCAGTGTTTGTACAAAACAGCATGTGTTTTGGTATCGGATGATGGTCTTAATTTTCCTGCAACGGTATTGCCTTCAAAATCTACAATTACCATATCTGCTGGAGATAAATTTTCGTAAGGAACACCACTAGGCTTGATAGCAAAAACACCCATGCTTCTATCCACTGCACTCACATTTCCAAATGTAAAAAGCACGAGTCCTAATTTGGGCAATTGCATATTGGCTGCATACGCTTCGTCCATAATATGTGCATACTTATTCATAACCGCTATTAAAGTTTTGTTTCAATAAATTGTCCAAGATTTTTATACTGCTCGTAACGCTTTTGATAATATGCTACGCGTGATGCGTTTGGTGTATACGTAGCATCAAAGCCCTGACCCATAGCATGCATGGCATCTTCAACTTTTTCATAGACACCTGCAGCAGTTGCTGCAAACATTGCTGCGCCAAGTGCACATGTTTGTTCCGACTTATGAATACGGATAGGCATGTTTAAAACATCTACCATTACCTGCATGATATAAGGAGATTTTTTTGCTACACCACCAAGTCCAATAAGTCCTTTTACAGGAATGCCTTGAGCTACAAACCTTTCTACTATAGCTTTTGCACCAAAACAAGTAGCTTCCACAAGTGCCTTAAATAATTTAGGCGCAGTGGTGCCTAAACTTAATCCTGCAAATGCACCATGCAACATTTGATTGGCATCAGGTGTGCGTCTTCCATTTAACCAGTCTATGGCTATTTCATCTTTTTCATCAAGTGGAAGTTGCGCTGCTTGTGCAGTTAATGCAGCCATTATTTTTTCTGCTGCTTTGTTTTTTTCTTCTTCGTCTTCTATCAAATCTAAACTCCAAGAAAGAATATTTTTTAACCATGCATAAGCGTCACCAAATGCAGATTGTCCTGCTTCCATTCCAATCATACCCGGAATAATAGATCCATTTACTTGACCACATATACCACCTACCAGTGTGTCTTTTACTTCGGATGCTGGTGCCACCAACATATCGCAGGTAGAAGTTCCAATAACTTTGCTCAAATAATACGGTTCAATTTGACCACCCACAGCACCCATATGTGCATCAAATGCACCAACAGCAACCACTACATGGGTATTCAAACCCAACCTGGTTGCCCAATTTTCAGATAAATGACCTGCAGGCTTATCTGAAGTGTAGGTTTCTTTAGGGAGTTTACTTGTAAAGCCAGAAAGGATTGGATCTAAGCTTGAAAAAAATGAGTCGGGCGGATATCCACCAAACGCTTCACTCCAAAGACCTTTATGACCCGCACTGCAAACGCCTCTTTTTATTTCTGACACATGTGTACCGCCTGTTAAAACAAACGGAATCCAATCACAATGTTCAACCCAACTATGAATTGCGCCTGCTACTTTTTCATCAGCTCTTAATACATGAAGTAGTTTTGCCCAAAACCATTCGCTGCTATAAATACCACCTACATACTGCAAATAATTGGTATCAAATTTTGTAGCATGCGCATTGATAGCAGCAGCTTCTGCTACACTAGTATGGTCTTTCCACAAAACAAACATCGCATTTGGATTCTCTGCAAATTCGGGACGCAATGCCAGCGGTGTACCTGTGGCATCAACGGCTACAGGCGTTGACCCTGTTGTATCTACAGCGATTCCTTTAATATTTTTTGCAACCACTGGACCTACTTGTTCCACACAATCTTTAATGGTTGACTCGAGTCCTTCTAGGTAATCAAGTGGATGTTGACGAAACTGATTTTCGGATGCATTGCAATACAACTGCTTTTTCCAACGAGGATAAAAAAATACAGAAGCGGCAAGCTCCTGTCCTGTTGCTGCGTTAACAACAATGGAACGAACAGAATCGGTTCCATAGTCTACGCCAATCACATAAGATGGTTGTTCCATATAGCGTGCATTACATTTCTTGTAATAGCTAATATACTGAACTTTTTAGAATAAGTGTAATTTTTACGTTTATTTATTGACGTCGCTTATCGAGTGTCTGAAAGGGCTATCACCACGTCTTTTTTGCGGGCTGCTGGCCAAACCAAGAGCTTTACAATTTTGCCCGCTTTGTACTCAAGTTCGATGGTAGTTTGCTGGGGCGCATGGAGTTTATAGTGAACATCCCAGTTTTTAGGCCATACAGGCAAAAGCCTAATGGTATTGCCATCTGTTTGCAAAAGCATTTCTTGTAAACCAATCATGGCAGATCCACCATGGTTATGATCGGGTGTCCAGTCAAATCCAGGTCCCCAAAAAGCAGGAAATCGCTGATTGCTATTGGCAAATTTTAAACTCGTTAAACGCGCTGCTTCTATGGTGAGTCCTAAACGCGCTGCAAAAATATTATCCTGCTTCCACCCCACATGACTTCTAAACTTAACTGCGAGCGTATCATACAAGTAAGTATGCATAGCTGTGTCGAGGCCTGGTTTTCCAATACCAAAAATGCCATATGGAAATACCGGATAGAATTGAGGACTCTCCGTATTATTTACGCGCTCCCAGTTTTGTGCGGGCGCAATAGTGGTATAACCATTTACTACACGAAATGGGATGGGTGGAATTTTTTGTAAAAAATTTTGAAAATAAACACGCTCTTTGTTTGTCAAAAATGTAGTAGACAAAAGTTTTTTGATTACCGTTTGTAATGCAGCAATTGTAGAACTTGGATTGGTTGCTAGCTTAAATGTTTCGGCGCCTGATCCTGGATAAATTACCAAATGCCCATTTTCATCTAGTACTGGATGACCTCTTTTTTTTGCTTCATAAGTGTAGTGTTCATCAAAAAATTGAAGGCAACTTTTAATGAGTGGTATATATGTTTGAATGTTATAATTGCTATAGGTTTGTGCTTCTAAAATCATCAAACAAAACTCAAGAGCGGTATCCCATTCATATTCTAACCACTTATTGTATTCTATGCCGTAATCCGCACTATCAGGGCGTTTAAAGCCATATTCTGCTGGATTTGGTAGTCCAAAATTTTCCATTTGTTCCGTAAAACTTGCGCCACCATGATGCCAGTATACTTGACTACGTAGCTCCGCTGCGGGTAACAAATTTTTATAAAAATTGAACTGCGGTGTCATGATATCAACGTCGCCAGATTTTAGCATTGGCCAATACACGAGTCGTTGATTTTGTGCTGTAAAAGTTCCACCACCCCAGTTGCGATGATCTGGTGTTGCTTTAATACTCGAATCCGTAAAAACAGGATCTACGGTAAATAAACCGCCATTAAATTTTGTTGGATAAGAACCTCCAGCATTACAACCAAGTAAATAACGAAACAGTTGATAATTTCTACTGATTGCAAAAACAGTATCCCTATTTATATTGTTCGTTTCACTATTTGCATGCTCCGTTGCAACATGAATATAACTTCTATTCCAAAATGAATGCCACCAATTTGTTGCCGCTTTTTGGGTAGACATTTTATTATGACTAATTGCATTTTTTGCTAGTGTCGTTATCCATTTTTTTGCATTGGTTGTGGTATCATGTTTTAAATAAACTACAATTTTATTGGAACGACTTGGTGTGCGTGATTGTATAGACCATCCTTTAAAGTCGGTACCTGCATAACTGCCTTCGTAATTTTGATAGGGCCGCATATTTGTTCCAAACATATATCCTCCACCTATAAATTTTTTTAGCGGGTTCCATATGTTACTTGCTTCCTTTTCTAAGTGCTGCTGCTTAACGGCAAAATCAAAGATGGAACTATCCTTGTTTTGATGGTAGAAAACCACCCCATTTTGATGGTAATACACACTGTCTTTGGGGGCTACTACCTGCACATTTTTAACCCATTTCCAGCTATTGGCATTGTTGGCCTTCCCAGATAATGGGCGGTTTTTGTAACGCCAGCTTTCGTAGGCAGCAACCACCGCTACCGGTTGATTACTCTCTATGTCTATGTGAACCAGTGCTTTATACATATCTACCCACACGCGCATGGAAGCGGATAGCTTATCATTTTGACCTTTTATTAGAATGGCCCCATCTTTTAAAACCAAGGACTGTACAAACAACTGCCCCGCCAAAGGGTTGGGGGTTAGATCAATTTTTATCCGCCCCGCTTTAAGCGCGGTATTGTTTATGTCGAACCAACCCGACTGTTGTAGGTATAAGTATAAGCTTCCGTTTTCTACCCATACATTGGCGCCAATGCCACCACCGCCACAGGGCATAGATGCTGCTGCATTTTGACTAGGTGTTGTCCAAGTAATATTGTAAGCGTCCAGTGCACTTAATTGTGCACGCGACATCATTGGAACAACTGCCAATGAAAAAATAAAATAAAAGAGAAGGCTTTTTTTGTACATGCTTTTTAATGCTACCAATTATCCGATCTAAAACTACTTGCTGGAAAACCTTCTGTGTTAAATAATTCAGCAACTACAAAATCTTTAAAGGCATAACGCACTGCTACTGGTTTTTCAATTTCAGGAGAGGACACAAGCACTCTTCCGTTATTGATTACAGCACGAGCTGGCCTATATACTTTATCTGCGCCTGCAATTTCAAAATTGGTAATGGGTTTGCCATAAGATGTAAGTCCATTGATGCTGTTTGTAAATTTAACAGCTATCACATTACCTTTAATTTCGAGGTTATCATATAATGGTGAAGCGTATCCAAATCCTTTCTGGTTATAGGTTTTAGCCATTGCCATATAGGCAAAACGCTTTCCGCCAATTTCTTTATTAGAAGGATGAATATTAAATTCTTCACCAATATCCGTGAGTACAATCATGCCTGCATTTGAAATATTTGCCAATGCTTTTCTTTGTGCATCCCTCAAATAAGCACTGTTAAATTTAGGTGCTGAATCGGTTGTAAAATTGGTATAATTATACGGCGCAATTTGTGCATAATAAAAGGGTAAACTATCATTCAAACTTTTTGCACGTATCATTTTTACAAAAGCGGGCATTAAACTTTCGTATTGTTTAGGTCTGCTATTATTGCTTTCTCCCTGATACCAAATACATCCTTTAATCGTGTAACCTAAAAAGGGATGCAACATACCATTGTATAATGTTGTAGGTGTATTGTTATTGATTTTGACGCCATCCTCAGTTAAAGAAGGACGTTTAATATCGGCAAACTCTTTTAAAGAAGCCTCATCCATAAACGCTTCAATAACGGATCCACCATAACTAATATTGATAAGGCCAATAGGCACTTTTAATTGATCATATAAAGTCTTGCCAAAATAATAAGCCGTTGCACTAAAATTGCTTACTGTTTCAGGGGCTGCAGATTTCCAAACCTGCATTTTGCAGGTATCTTGAGGAGTACGTTGTACAGATCGAGGAACGGTGTATAATCTAATTTGATCGTTATTTGAATGAATTATAGCCTCGTTAGAACCAAGTATTGGTTGGTCTCTAAACCCCTTTAAAGGCATTTCCATATTGCTTTGTCCACTACACAACCACACTTCGCCAATTAAAATATTTTTAAGTGTAAGTGTCTCGCCATCAGTTATTGTCATCTCGTAAGGACCACCAGCAGCAGCGGTTTCAAGCCTTAAAGACCATTTGCCATCGGCACCCGTAACGGTAGTTTGTTTTTTATTATTCCAAGATGTTGTAACAGTAATTTTTGTTTGAGGTGAGGACCATCCCCAAATAAGGGGCTTAGCTGCTTGTTGCAACACCATATTGTCAGCAATAAAATAGGGAAGTGAAACCTTTGCTTCCAACATTTGAAAACTTAGTGATAGTGCAATAGCAAAGAATAATTTTGTGAATTTCATACATGCATTTTTTAGCATGCTCAATATAAAACAAAAAACTTATGCTAGATTAATCGCTTTTGTAAATTATTTCTTTAGTAATTTGCGTGTATCAGCGCCTTATGGATAAAAAAGACAAACAAGGATCTCACAAAAATATTTGGTACGGTCTCGGGAGACAAAGAATTGAAATCCCTAAAGCGGTACTAAAAAGCAAAGTATTGAACAATGCTTTTCTAAAAGGTTTGTATTTATGTAGTCTAGGTTATTATCCAAAAGCAAAAGGCCATTATACCTACCGAAAAAATGGTCTTCAAGAAAACTTTTTGTTTTATTGTGTTGACGGTCACGGCTGGTACAAGCTAGGGGGCGTTCAATATGAAGTGGGTCCTAACGAATTTTTTATTTTACCTCAAAATGAAGAGCATTCGTATGGAAGTTCCGAAGAAGATCCATGGAGTATTTACTGGATTCATTTTGGTGGTGACTCGCTACCACAGTTTAATGCAACACCTGCCACAAAAAATCATTTCAAGCCTCATTACACCAAAGACAATGGAGATATTGTTGCGCTGTTCGTAAAAATATACCAAACATTAGAAGCCGGTTACAGTATTGACAACCTCAGTTTTGTAAACATGAGCTTGTATCATTTTATTTCATTGTTTATTTACAATGCAAAACATTATCCAGTAAATCAAAGTGTAAAAACAGATTGGATAGACAACGCTGTTGCTTATATGCAACAACATATCAATTCAAATATTACACTTGGTGATTTGTGTAAACACTGCCAGTACTCAACCTCTCGTTTTTCAAGTTTATTCAAACAAAAAACAGGTTATCCGCCTATCGATTATTTCATTCAAATGAAAATGCAAAAGGCAACCCAGCAGCTAGATTTTTCTGACCGGTCTATCAAAGACATCGCACTTTCGATGGGTTTTGATGACCCTTACTATTTTTCAAAGCGCTTTAGAAAAGTAATTGGCGTTTCTCCTCAAAAATATAGGTTACTGAAAGAAAAAGTAATGATCTAAGTCCTGCTTATTTATGATGTGCTTGCATTATTTCTACAGCACCAATAATCCCAGAAGGTTCTAGCTTATTTTTTGAAAAATCAAAAGGGTAGGTCGTGTATGTAAACCGCTCGCTAGTTGGTTTTGAGGCATCTCCCAACAAACGGTTATGCCAGGTATTGGTAACAACAATTTCAATGCTATTATTTCCCTTGCGTACCGCTTTAGAAATATCCAAAACATAGGGAGGCGTCCAAATAGTTCCGCAATCTATCCCGTTTACATACACCGTTGCTATATCATGAATTTCTGCAATTTCGATACGCGTATCCACAACATCATGAACCGTAAAAGTATTTTGATAGCGCATGCTTCCCGAATAATACTTGATTGCTGGATTTACATTTTTACTGATATCAGAAAGTACTGTTGTTTCGAGTGGTAAAACCGGTCCACCCATACTGGAATCAAAATATATTTTCCATTTTTTATCAAACGTAATAGGCGCCGTATTGGATACTAACAAAGGCGCTTTTTGAACGATGCTTTTTTCTGGTACTTCTGTAAAAACAATAAACCTAGATTCGTTGGGGGCTAAATCTAATGCTAATACATTTTGTGTATCATTGGTTTTGGAGTAGACAGGTATTTGACTTTGTACAGTAACCGGATCTAGAATAACAGGCACACCAGCTTGTCTAAATTGTAGTTGAGGCTGAATGTTTTTGCCGGATTGATTGGAAACAAAATAAATATGGGTGTTGCCATACATGCGGTGTGTAAATGAAATGTCAGACGCTTTAACCACTGTATCATTTACTAATGTTACATCAGGCGCAGTGCCAAACTCTGTAAAATTAGACCTCTGTATTGGCCCTTGTATCAATTTGCCTTTGCCATACACAGCCCCTAGGTTGTTGGCATGCACACCCATTTTCCAAGCAATGCCCGCTTGATTAAAAGCATTGGTAAAATTAGTAGCGTAGACTTTATCTACAATAACAGTAGCGCCTGCTGCTACCAAACGCATAATATGTTCAACAACCGCTGGTCTAATATGTAGGGTAGGATTCATCAGCGTATCCGCAGCAATCACGAGTATTTTATATCTACCGCCACTTGGGGTTTGTAACGCTCCATTGGTATACCTAAGTTGTTCAAGTGCATCCGCATTAAATGAATCATATAAATAGCCCCTCAGTGGATTGATCCAATCTTTTGCTTGATAGGTGTTTGCAGTAAAACTAACACCCACAGGTTCTTGTCGCATGGGCTGCCCCGTATTTTCTAATCGAAGTTGTTGTGCTTGTATTTTTTCGGGTTCAAAAAGTCCTGGCAAAGTTTGGGTGAGTGCAGATGGGAGTGAAGCCCTAGATGGTAATTCGTCGCCACTAAATACTGCAATATCAGCAATAGGTTTGCCAAGTTGTAATAAAGACTGGGTGCGCGCTAAATACTGAATCCATGCTTTGCTTTGATTAAACCATGTTTGATTGCGCTGAAAATAGACGCCAATAGGATCAAGCGTAACCCCTGGAACCCTATCTGTAAAAGGGTTGTGCATGAATACGTGTATCGCTAATTTATTAATACCCAACGCAAAATTTCGATCACCTAGCATTTTTAAATTTCCTGGATGCTCTTTCCAATCCATGCGAAGCGTGGTAAAGGCTTCTGCTTGAATTATATTTTTTCCATAAATATGTGCACCACTTATAGCGTCCAACACATCATTGGGTTTATCGTGCGTAGGGCTATTGTTCCAAAATTCTCCCATGGGCATGTCCACGTTTTTATAATGTAACATGCCATCACTTAACATCGTAGGCGCCACACTTTCTGCCGAAAAAAGAATGCCTTTTTGTTGTACTAGATGTTTAAGTGTTCCAAAAAAATTATCGTTGATCAGTTCTGCAATGGTTGTTCTTATGTCGTATAAAACAGCTTCTGTTTTTTGAATAGACTCGATAGGTATACCAGCCATAACGGGTAAATAAGGCAACAAATCGTATCCCCTTTTTTGCTTAAACGCTGCTGGAAAAACATCCGACCAGTTTTGACTTCCACATTCCCAACTATCTACATGAAAAATTTTAACCACTTCCTTAGCAGTAGCAGCATCTACACCATGGTATAACTTGTCAAACCATTTATTAAATTGAAGGGTAACGGCTGCAGGATTAAACTTATCGCATTCCAATCCTTTTCCTCCTCCTGCTGTTTCATTTTTGTGACCCGTACTGGTTGCACCGATTCTAACTAGCATCCAGTTACCAGGAGGCAGCGTAGCTTGCAACTGACCCTTAGCATCTATTTTTCCAGTAAGGTTGATGCCTTCATTTTGTTGCAAAACTTTTGTAGACACAGTTGTATCATTGTTGGCTCCAGCAATTCTCCAAACGCTTCCATTTTTAGCTTCAAAATTATCTACAACAAGCTCGTCTGAAAGGGTAATATGTTTGATTTTTAAAGTAGGCTTCCATTTTGCTGCATCTAAACTTTCTGAGCCAGGTTGCAACCCTTTTTTGTCATATACAAACCTGATATAACGGGCCGTAGTAGTAGGTATCGAGAATGTATAGGGCGCATCGGTATCCTGCCAGCCATGTCTAGGCGGTATTAGTTTTTTAATGCTTGTAAAATTTACTCCATCGTTACTTGCTTGAATTTCTAATGCAAGTGAAGCGTAATTATTAGTACTGTAAATCGTAGCTGATGAAAAAGAATAGGCGTTGTGATAATCATATTGTATCCAACAACTCGAATCAGATTTAAATGTGCTCGCACCCTTTGCACCCGGATACGGAAGCGAGGTTACAACACCCGCTACATTTGATGTTACCGTAATATTTTTTACAGCATCTGTATTTGCTAACACCGATTTTGTTGGAAAAGCAACCAGTGAAATGTCTTTATAATAGCCTTCGTTTATTGCTGGTTGTAAGAGTTGTATGGGTGCACTTACACCACCTTTTACATACTGTTTGGTAAAAACAATTTTTTGCATAGAAAGTGCAGGTGTAATCCAAGGTCCGCCGGCAAGTGCAAAACCATCACTTACATGAAGGCCTAATTGAAGGTGCAATCTTTTAGCTTCTTTCATAGCAAACGCAACCAGTTCAAACCAGGCAGGGCTTAGCTGCTGCACTTGTGGTGCATAATTTATTTTAACACTGCTTGTGTCTTTAATAAACATAAGATAAGCGCCACCCAATCCCACTTTTTGCATCGCTTCTAAATCGGCAGTGATGCCTTTTTTAGAAACCGACCCATGTAACCAATACCAAAACACCCAAGGCTTTGCAGCTTGCGGAGGTTGTAAAAAATCCTTTTCGATGCGCGAAAAATAAGATCCATTTTGTGCAGCACAAAATGAATGACTCACAACAACAAGTAAGAGTCCAATAAAAATATGTTTGCTTCCGCGTTTGAACATTTATTTTTTTTGTTGATTAAATGTAGCTGCCGGCATGATGTAAAATGAATATCGGTAATTTTTTGCAGGAATTTGATATTGTTCGAGTGGCGCAGCAACATCACTCCAACTATCATTGCCACCAACGCCCATTTGCATATAATCAATTTGCAAATAAATTTGGCCGCTCTTTGTTAATTTGTTGGTATGCTTAGCTCCCATAATATTTGCTTCTGCATATAAAGAGGCGTTCATGCTTAGTAAGCTGTCAGCCACCACCACAATGCCCGCTTTGTTTTCATTATCTAGTTGCATCCAACGAATATCTGTTTTGTTACCGCTTTCTTGAGGAACAATATAGGTTTCCATAAATGCTTCTATAGGCTTTTGATACAAACCCACATCGGCACTTGCTCTTTTGTCAATATAGTTTTCGTAAGGGCCCCTTCCATACCATGTAACATTTGAAAAGCTTTGATCAACACCAACTTGCATGCCTACTTTTGGAATATTAGGAAGGCCGGGTTGTACGGTTAGTGCATATTGAACCTGTATAACACCACTCGTATAGATTTGATATTGCACCTTTACAATAGCGCTATCTCTTATAAATCCATAGCTTGTATGTACGAGTAAGCTTCCATTTTTTCCTTTGGTGACGGTCGTAGGTTGCTGCGTATATACAGTATCATACCACTGCTTTAATTTTTTTTGAGGCTTCCAACCACGTTTATCATTATCGGTTAAAGGCCTTGTAAAATGTGGAATCAGGGCAGATTGCAACATTTCTTTTCCTTTATACTTGTATGACGCTAAGCCACTATGCTGCTTGTCAAAACGAACTGTAAAATCTTTTCCTTCAATTGTAATAGCTTGCTCCGCTTCAGTGTAGGCTAGTGTATCTGGTACGCTAGCATCAAGTTTTGTCTTTGCTAAAAATGCATTCCCTTTTCCTTGTTGTAAACAAATTTGATTGGAAGCAATTTCAAATCCTTTGGGAGCCCATGTTTTGGCAGTAGGAAGGGTCCAACGAATGTTTAATTGATAATCTGAACCTGCATGCAAAACAGTAGCAGCTAGAGGAAGTGCTATTTTTTTTGTTTGAAAAGGATCAATAAAAATATTTTTTACAGGATGTGTATAAACGAGTTGTCCATTTTCTGTGATAGTCATTGTAACATCATATATTCCGGTATTAACGGATGCGCTATTGTTTTCAATGACTACATTTCCTTTACTTATAGAGCACTGAATGGGTTGAAAAATTCGCTTACACGCATACATGGGTGATTTTGGAATGCCATCTGGTGTAACAATACCTTTGATGGTAAAATTGTCAAAATATTTTTCGCCATAATCGCCACCATAGGCAAAATAAGAATTACCCGCGCTATCTTTTTTTAAGAGGCCCTGGTCTTTAAATTCCCATATGCAGCCGCCAATAATGCGCGGTGTGTTTTTCCATTGATTCCAAAAATCTGTGAGGTTACCACAACTATTGCCCATCGCATGCGCATATTCACAAAAAAAGATAGGGCGCTTGTCACCGTTTTTTTGATTTGCAAGAAGTGGTGCGGTATAAAGTGCCGGATACATTCTACTCACAACATCAACATAATATTGATCAAGTGGATTTTGAATGCGGTGGCTATGGTCATTAGATTTAAGGTAGGCTGGATTACTTGGATCGATATATCCTTGCTCTTTGGGGCTACCCATTGCTGGCTCATAATGAAGTGGCCTAGTGATATCAAAATCTTTAACCCATGCCGCCATGGCAGCGTGATTGGGACCACTGCCTGCTTCATTTCCTAAGCTCCAAAAAACAATACTTGGATGGTTTTTATCCCGCAAACACATGCGGGTTACGCGGTCTAAATAAGCACCGGTCCACTGTGCATCATGATCTAATTTTCCACCTAAACCATGGGTTTCCAAATTGGCTTCGTCAATAACCATGATGCCGTATTCATCGCAGAGGTCTAATAAATAAGGATCACTTGGATAATGACTAAGTCTTACGCAATTAAAATTAAATTGTTTGATGGTTTTGATGTCCTGCTCAATATCAGAACGGTCTAGTGCTTTCCCTTTTGTAGGATGATGGTCGGGACGGTTTACACCATATAAATAAGTGAGTTTTCCATTGATGAGTAGCTTGCTATCAGATTGCCTAAACTCGATAGATCTAAATCCAATTTTACAGGTTTTAGTTTCTAGTATATGACCTGTACTATCTTCTAAACTTAAAACCAATTGATATAAATTAGGATCATCGGTGCTCCATTTTTTTGGATTTTTGATGGCCGTTTCGAGCAATCCAAATTTTACGCGGTCTAAGCGGGGATGAATTTCATTGATAATGTCTTCCACTTTTTTTTCTAATGGATTTGACAATACTGCTTTTTTATTTTCATCAAAAAGTTGAGCTTTTAAAACATAACCGGTAGCGAGTACGCCCGATAAATTTTCGATGCGGGGTCTAATACTTAACACCGCATCTTGATACAACGAATCAAGTTTTGTTTGACAAAAGAAATCTGCAATGCGAAGTGTTGGCTCGGCGTGTAAATACACTTCGCGGTGAATACCACTTAAGCGCCACTGGTCTTGATCTTCTAAAAAACTTCCATCACTCCAGCGTATCACCCAAACAGAAATTACATTTTCACCCGCCTGCAAATAAGGTGTGATATTAAATTCACTGCCTAAAAAACTATCTTCAGCATAGCCTAATAATATTCCATTCACCCAAACTTTATAAGCACTACTTACCCCACCAAAATGAATGGTCACATTCATGTCTTTCCATGCAGCAGGTACTTGAAACGAGCGCTGGTAGCAACCTACACCATTATAATCTTTTGGAACATAGGGTGGATTCACCGGCCTAAAAGGATACACGGCACTTTTGTAAATTGGTTTATCGTATCCCTGCATTTCCCAATTACTTGGCACATTTATTTTTTTCCAACCAGTTACTTTTGCATGGTAAAATTGATCTGGAGCCTCACCCGGAGTTGCATAAAAAGCAAAATCCCATTCACCATTTAAACTCATATAACGACCACTTTTATTGCGATCGTTTTCTAGTGCAGCTGCGGTGGAAGCATAAGAATAAGCAGTTGCCCTACTTGCGTCTCTATTGATACCACTCACCAATGGATCTTCATAAGGAGCCCGATTAAAAATACTGGGTGCTACAGGAACAGCTGCTGGCGTTTTATCTACCAGTTGCGCTTGCACTGTATGGAAGCAAAAAAAGCTGCATACAATTGCAAATAATAATTTATGGTTAGGTGTCATAATAACTATCGCAAATTTTAAATTCTAAGATATACTGCCCTTATCGTCAACTGGTTTTTTTCTCCAGTAATTAGCGAGAATACTGCCACTAATATTCATCCATGGACTAAAAACGGCGGCCGCAAGGCCTACGGTACCAAGCTTTCCCATACTGCCAGCAATTCCACTTGCCATCCCACCGTTTTGTAAGCCCACTTCAAAAGCAATGGTTCTACTTGAGTTTTTATCCATACCAAAAAACCGGCTAAACCAATATCCAAAAAAATAACCGGCCGCATTGTGTATCACAGAAGCAATAAATAATAGGAAGCCTACTTTCATTAAATTTTCTCTTCCTGCTGCTGTCGTTACTAAAATAAAATATACAATGCCTACCATAGAAATAAAAGGCATCACTTTATCGATAGCAGTAAATCTTTTATACAGCTGGTGGTATACAAATCCTACAACAACAGCACCCGCCATAAATCCACTCAACACAAAACTTTGGCGGCCATTTATAGAAACAATTTGATCTTTATAAAAAAGTACAAACAATAACCAACATGCACTTAATGCAAGAAAAAGAATAGATTTTTTTTGTTGTGATCCTGTAGCATTTTTTAAATAATCGTGTACAAGCGCAGCACCAATAGGCACGATCACAATTTTTACAATTTCAACCATCATGTCAACAAAGTTGATTTGAATTAAACTACCCGCAAAGGTTTGCATTAACAGCGGCGTTAAAAAAGGCGCAGCTAATGTTGCCATGGCTGTAACAATTACACTTAACACCAAATTAGCCTTTGCTAAATACACCATTACATTGCTTGCTAATCCACTACTACAACTTCCAATTAATATGACACCTGCAGCGATTTCTGGTTCAAAATGAAACAGTTTAATAAGTAGTAACCCCATCAGTGGCATTACCGAAAAATGACAAAATAACCCAATAAGCACACCTTTACCAGTGGTATGTAGTCCAGAAAAATCTTTCAAACTCATATGCGTACCCATTCCAAACATAATAAGCTGTATCACAACAAGGATGAGTGTTTTATCACGCAAATTTACCCCACCCCAAGTTTTAAAAGACTCCGGAAATAACATACCGGCTACAACTGCTGCTGCAATCCATGCCGTATACTGATACCCTTTTAAACTTTCTACCGAACCTGTTGCAAGCGCACAAAAAATGGCAGTAACTAGTCCAGCATAACAACTTAGTGTTGTTTGATGTAAGAGCATTGCAACAATGGTTCCAACTATTGAAACGATAAAAATATAAGGTGCGATTGATTGAATCTTTTTCATGCTGTTATTTAGAAGCATCTAATAATTGAGTTGCCAAATATTCCATTGCGATAGGAGGGCTTGCTAAAATGGGAACTATTTTATCTGCCTGTTCAAGTGTGTCTACAACACGCGCCATACTTGCTTGCGCAAGCACAATAACGTCTACTGCTTTGGAGAGGCTTATGAGTGCTGCCGCTACTTTTTGATCATGCGTTTTTTGATCGCCACTCATGAGCGCTTCAAAAGCACCTTCACACAACACTGTTTTAATTTGAATTTCTTTTCCAACTTTTTCCGCTCTGCGTTTTACCAAATCAGAAGTGGGTGCCAGTGTTGTTTGCAAGGTTGCCACAACACCAATTTTACTGCCCATGGCAACCGCTTTATCTGCCATGGGTTGGTCTACACGTAGTACGGGTATGTCTTGCAGCGATGCTGCAATTTCTACAGCAGGACCAATAGAGGAACAAGTAAATAAAATATAATCGGCACCAGCCTGTTTTGCAGAAGCAGCGTATGCAACAACTCTAGAAGAGGTTTCTTTGGTAAGTGTACCTGCTGCGATTGTATTTTTAATTAAACTATCATCAACAATATTAAATGTTTTAATGCCTGGCAAATAGTTGGCACAAAGTTCTGCGAAGCCAGGAACAAGGGTGGCTGAAGTGTGAATTAATCCAAGTGTTTTTGTATGCATATTCGTATTTGAGTTATCTCATTAAAAAAGTGAAAAATAATTTTCTGGTCCAACCTGTCCGCCTTTAAAATTTACTTCCACACCATTCATATTTTTATTGCTAGAGTGAATGATGCAAAGGGGTGCGCCTTTTATAATGGTTGTCACCATTTCTACGGCTTCAATATCTAAAGCCCTAGCGGCGTAACTACTCGTATCGCCACCTGCTATAATTATTCTTTGCAAACCACAATGTGTAGTAGCATGTTTAGCAATTTGTCCAAGCATGGTACCCATCGTAGCAGCATCTATCTGCTCCGTTTTTTGTGGACCGGAGTGCACAATAACTTTATTATTTGCTAACAATGCTTTTTCTACAGCATCAAAATAATAGTCAAGATCATGTGCGTTTGTATCCACAATGATTTCAGCAAAACCATGTGCTACCGCATGTTTAATTTGATTGGCAGTAATGGGTGAGCAGCTCCCTGATACAACAAGAAGTTTATTAACCGGACTTAATGTTGGCCAAGCGGTTGAGCGTTCAAGTCCTTGGGTACTTGACCACTGCATACCAAGCGCTGTTTCTACACTTGAGCCGCCAACTACAAAAACAGGCGCCGCTGTTTGCTTTATATAGGACAACCATTTTCCAATGGATTCTAAATGTTGATGTGTTAGCGTATCTAGCAAAACCACTTTTTCATTTTCCAACTGCTCCATCCATGTTTCGATAGGTAAGGCTAATTGTAAAACGTCCAATAAACCTACCGGGCATGTGGTTTGTTGTGCTAATAATATTTTGAGGTCACTTTCTAATGAAGGCGTAACAGGATGATGCCTCATAGATGGATGACGATCTAGCCTAAATATTTTTCCGTTACTACCAATTCCAAAAGACGCAAATAAATTTCCAAAAGCACAATACCTGCCAAGGCCTGGAGCACCACCAATCACTGGAACAATTGTAGGCTCAAAAACTTGAATGCCACAATCAATGGCTTTGCCAATACTGCCAATTTTTTCAGAAGAGTCAAACGTAGAACAAACTTTATAATGAACAAATAAAGGTTGATGTGATTTGATAGATTCAAAAGCCGCTATCAATTCGGGTTCCATAGCTGCAGTTGATAAAGACCTTGTTTTTCCGGCAACACCAAATACTTCTATGTCCGGATATTTTTCTAACTGCTTTGTAGTAGGTGGTTCTAAAAATAAAACGGCCTTAGCACCATACGATGCAATAGACTCTAACGCATCGGTGCTACCCGTAAAATCATCTCCATAAAATGCCAACAATATTTGACTATGCATGCCCATTTATTTGGTATTAAATTTTTGAGCGGCACTATTAAATTCGGGAAATTGTGCACGTGCTTCGTCAAATGAAAGCCCATCTACGGCTGCTTTCCAGGCCTGTTGTATCGCAACAACACCAGCAGCCGGTCCCATAGGATGGGCCATAATACCGCCACCAGCCATATATAGGAGATCTACTGTTTTGGTTCTTCGATAGGTTTCAAAAGCCTGACCACCCCACTGTCCCGATGATACAACGGGCACTACATTTTGTTGCTGAAACAAAGGCTGTTGTAATGCCTGAATAGAAGCAACAACACTTTCATCTGTTTCCCAAAATTTATTTTGTAAACCATTTACATGAAGTTGGTCTACGCCTACTAAGCGCCAAATTTTTTGATAGGCTTTAAAATCAATACCTAATAATGGATGCCTTGTTAACATGCCCCAGCCATTGCGGTGTGCATGAATAGCAATCGTACCTATATCACATATTTTTTTGGTAGCGCTTAACCCTACACTATTGATACTAATCATTGCGGCGGTTCCGCCAGCAGTTACTATTTTTTCATAACGCTTTTGCATCTCATCTATTTCTGCAGAAATATTAAATGCATACATTGCTTTTTTACCAGTCTTGCTTGCATGGGCTTGTATCACTTCCATCACCGCATCTACGCGGTCATAAAAATTAGCATTCGCAGCAGACCCTAACAATTCATCGTCTTTAATAAAATCAATTCCGGCAGCTAAAAGTGTTTCAACAATAGTGGCTGTTTGCTGTGGCGTTAAACCAATAGAAGGTTTAATGATGGTTCCAATAAATGGCCTATTTGTTTCTACACCCATTAATTTCCGACAACCTGCTACACCAAATTTTGGACCAGAAAAAGTTGCGCCAAAACTAGGTGGCAATTCAATGTCCATTAATTTAAGACCCGTAAACTGAGTGATCTCATACAAATTTCCTTGTAAGGTAGAAATCAAAACAGGCAGGTTGGTACCCATGTTTTCCATACTCCAACTTACCTGTACCTCCGCCCTATTAAATTGACCGGTACTGCTTGTAGCACCCGGTATAGATGGGGTTGTTACGGTTTCTAGATGCTTAACCGATTCTACCTTGGCTGCAAAACGCTCTTTGAGCTCGGCTGTTTCACCAGGCACTGCAACAAAAGTACCTGACGACTGTTCGCCTGCTAACACCATGGCCGCTTTCTCAGGATCGTAAGGTGTTTCAATATAGTAAGTGGCAGTAATTCTTTCCATTTATATTTTTAAATATTTCTAATGTATTATTTTAAAACAGGCAACCATACACTCATATCTGTTTTACCTCTATTTGCCCAAGCAAAATAAGGTATCATCGTAATTTTTATAGGCGCTTCTGTTTTTGTTAAGGGTTGGTATAAACTATGATTCCAATTTTTTGTTCCAAGTAATTTTGCTGTTCCTTCTAAGGCCATCATTTTTGTTTGTCCAACCAACACTGATTTTGGCGTAAAAACAATACCACTAGGTACTGCAACATTAAACAAATTGGTGTTTTTAAGATCCGCACTTTCTAAACAGTAAACAATGGGCCCACGCTTAACAGTTACTTGATTTTTATTTTCTTCTACAAGCGGATTGGCTTCCAATAAAGTTGCTGGCATATCCATATTAAATGTTATCACACTGCCTTTAGCAACTACTTTATCGAGTACGAGATACCCATTTAGGGTTTGTGTTTTTTTACTGATGTCTACACCATTACAAACAATAGTATATTTAGTACACCACTGAGGTACGCGCAAATATATTTTTTTACCAGGCGCTATTTCTTTAACTACGAATTGAACATTGCCGCTCCAAGGGTAATTTGTTGTTTGATCGATAGCTACTTCAGACCCGTCTGCAAATTTGCTTTTTAATTGATTGGCACCGTACAAGTTCACAAACAATGCATCGCTATTAAACGTGTACATATAATTGTTAAGCTCTGCAATGGTTCTTACTAAATTTGGTGGGCAACAATTAGACTTGCTAATGTATGGCACCCTTCCACCTTCCCAGCGCAAATGATACGGATAGTTAGCTGTCGCTGCTAGTGGATTGGTATAAAAATATGCGCTACCATCGAGGCTTACGCCACTTAGCACACTATTGTACAACGAAAGTTCCAACACATCCATGTATTTGCTTTCGCCGGTTAATAAAAACATACGCCAGTTCCATAACATATTTCCAATGTTCGCGCAGGTTTCGTTGTGTGCCGAAAAATTTGGAAGTTGAAAATCTCTACCGTAGGCCTGATGGATTTTTTGAACGGTATCAGGCTTATATGCTGTGCCATCAACACTTACGCCATCATACAAGGCGCCGCATCCGCCTGTAACGTACATTTTTGTTTCCGTTACATTGTGCCATAATTTATCAAGCGTACTTAGTAAGGTTTTATCACCCGTTTCGGCAAACACATCGGCAACACCGGCACACAAATAATTAGCGCGCACAGCATGTCCTACAATTTTTTCCATTTTTCTAAATGGCGCCCTATCGCTATTGTCATCGGTACCCTCTACGGTTCCCCTGATATCAATTAAATAATTAACGAGCTGCAAGTATTTTTTTTCTGAAGTGGTTCGGTAGAGTTCTACAAGTCCCATATAGTGAGAAGGACAAATAGCGTTTCTGGCTTGCTCTGGTGTAGCTGTTGCATAAAAACCAATTAAAAAGTCAGCTGCTTTTTGGGCCACATCTAATAAAGTCTTTTTTCCGGTGGCCCTGTAATGTAAACAAGCGGCTGTCATTAAATGACCAAAATTATAGGCTTCAAAACTGAGCTGGTCATCAAACATTTTTGCTTTACCGGATTTCTTTTGTTCGATAATGCTTTTGGTATAAATGTATCCATCCTGCTTTTGGGCTTTAGCAATAACACCAATGGCTTCATCCAACCAGCCTTCTAATTTTTTGTCCTTTGTGGTAGCATATACAGCAGTAACCGCTTCTAAAGTTTTATAAAAATCGCCGTCATGAAAAGAAGGCCCTCTAAATCTTCCTGTATCAAGTCCGGCAGCTACTTTAAAATTTTTATAAGCAAAACAAAAAGAATCGCTGGTATAGGTTTTCCATAATTCAGGTAGCATGGTATTTCTACAAACTTCAAAACGCTCTGCTAAAAAACCATTGGTAAAATGAACATCCGATAAGCCTAGGGTTTGCATTTTGGCAAAAGGGCTATGCTGTGTATTTACCAAACTGTTTTGAGCACTACCTGTAAGGGCAACCGCAGCTAACAGCAAACACGAAAAAAATATAAAACGTACTTTATTCATAAACTATACAATCGTTATAATGCAGCATATCCAATGCTGTAGGATTTATTTTTTTCAATAACTATTTCATAATAATTATTTTCTTTGGGTGTAGCAAGCGCCCCCGTAGGTACTGTTTTACTTCTGATGCGAAGTACGCCCTCACCCGTTGGAGATTGAATTTGAATACTTGTGGTAGAAACTTTTAAAGCAATAACACCATTAGGCGTTGGCACTTTTCCTTCCATCCACTGAAGCCCACCAAGTGCTGGTGTTACGGTATACTTTGCAAAGCCAGGTGCTGTTGGCTGAACACCTAAATAGTATTTTCCCAACAAATAAATTGGACTAGCGCCCCATGCATGACATAGACTCTTACCAAATTTTCGGCCATACATGCTGTAATGTTCTTCACCCTTTTTTTCGGGATTGTATTCTTCCCAAAAACTTGTAGCACCTAAATCCAACATGCCGCCCCAATAAGCTTTCATTTGGTCTAGCACATAATTTTGTTCTCCCATAGCACAAAGTGACTCTAATTCATAAAAACGCATATAAGGCGTTGTTATTTTTTGAATACTATCATTGAGCAGTACTGATTTTTTTACCGCCTGCTTTTGCGCTTCTGAAAAGTAATTAAAGAAAATAGAAAACATATTGGCATAGCGGGTAACATTTTGAGTTTGAACGCCATCTATTCTACTATGCACCAAGGCCTGCTTGTCTTTATTCCAGTATAATTCAAATAATTTTGTGCGCATTTCTACAGCCAACTTTTTATACGAACCAACATGTGTTTCATCTTTTACAATGTCAGCACAGAGTGCCATAGTTTCTAAACTTCTAGCAAACAAGAGTTGTTCAAAACTTACTTCTCCTTTTTTACTTAAGCCAGCAGCCCAATCAATAAATATCCAATCGCCAGGCATCCATTCCAACAAACCATTTTTATTTCTTCTGGCCATCACATAGTCCATCAAAGACTTCATTTTATCGTAGTTCTGCTCAATAAATTTTTTATCGCCAGTAAATAAATAGTAATCATAAATACTTAGGAACCAATAAAAGGTATAATCCATGATGGTATTGATATGACCTGTTACCGGATCTTTTCCTCTTAGTGCATACATGGTTCTGGTAACGGTTGCGTTGTCATTCATCAAATAATAATTCATTAAATAACTTTGGTACGCGTCTCCACTCCAAACCCATCGGTCTCTTTTTATGCCATCTATAAAAAACTCACGTGTACTTAAATGCAGCGTATATTTTGCAACATCATAAATTTTATTGATAGCTGCGTCATTACATGTAAATGAACCCTTGTCTTCTATATCTGCGTATTCATATAGTGCTGATGCTTTGCTATAGGAAACATTTCCTTCAGTTACAATTTGTACATATCTAAAAGCTTTAGACAATACCATGGTAGAATCTTTTTTTGTGGTATTGCTAATGTCTAACACATCGATGGTTACGGCTTCATTTTTATCCAATGCCTCTTCTTTACTTTCACCATAATAAATAGTAACCCGTCCTTTTCCTTGCAGTCCGTGCAGTTTAATAAATCCAAAGGTTTCTTTTCCAAAATCATAGAGCCTAGATCCACTATTCGTAGTTACTTGAGTGGCTTCGAGGGGTTTTGTTGGCAATTTAAATGCCGAAGGAAGCGCTGTAGGGCTATTAAAATTCCAAGAACCCGCAGACAACCACTTGGTAGCAGAAACATCAGAGGTTTTACCAGTTTCGTCAATCCATTCTTTGTCTTCAAAAGTGGTTAACCAACTGGCATCAGAAACAATTGTTTTTCCTTTTACAAAAACAGTTGGCACCGATGCCTGATTGAATACTTTGATATTAATTTTATGCTTACCCGCAGGAACCAACAGTGTTTTAGGCGTACCATCTATTGGCTTACCATCTAGTTTTACATTGTACTGGCCTTCTACATAAATATGTATGGTTTCAGGTGCAGATAAAGTATATACTTTATGGAAATCCATCAAATTATAATGACTGTCTACTTTCCAAAACACAGGAAAGAAAACACCTCTGTCGGTTCTTCTATTTTGCATTTGGTTGGAAAGCCAAATTTCATAATCGCCCGGATACCAAATCCAGGTTTGCGCTGAGGCGGTATAACCCAATAGAAACGCTAGTACAACTAGTAAAGAACCTTTCTTTTTCATAATCAATGACCGTTAAAAATGAAGTATAAACAAATAATGACCAAGCCTAATAAGCCAAACAAAAGTTTTACTTTTTTACTTGTTACCGGAATAGGACTTGTTTGCAAAGTAGCGGTTGGTGAATTTTTATCCAATAATGAAATCACAATAGCTGCTATAAATAAAATTGCAAAAATGTAAAAAGATAAAAGCATAAAATGCGGCCAAGCTGGATAAGCATTCGCCGGAAATATCCATAAATACAATACGCCAATACCTAAACTAAAAGCAGATCCAAAACTAAGAACAATATTTACAGCTCGTTTAGTAGTGCGAGACCAAAACACACTCAATAAAAACACAACGGCTAAGGATGGCGCTAAAAATCCAAGTACAGCCTGAAAAATATTAAATAAGTTTTGTCCTTTGATGTTGTCAATTGCAATGGCCATAAATACAGCAAACACACATCCAACAGCAATCACCCATCTACCTACTTTGATTTGTTCTTTTGTAGTTGCCTGAGGACGGTAGTTTTTTACATACACATCGGTTGTAAAAACGGCGCTCAATGCATTCAGTGAAGAACCAATTGTACCAACTAGTACTGCAATTAAAACACAAATCACCAAGCCATTCATACCAGCAGGAAAGAGGTTGGTAACCATGGTCATATAAGCCAGATCCGAATTGCTTCCTAACTCTGGATACAAAACAAAGCAAATAATACCCGGTAAAATAAACATGGGTAAGGCCAACACTTTTAGCCATCCAATAAAATTAACACCTAATTGCCCCTGCTCTAAATTTTTGGCACCCAGTACACTTTGTACCATGGCCTGATCGGTACAAAAAAAGGCAACAGCTGCAACCGGATATCCGAGTAACATAGCTGGCCAAGGATAATTTTTATCAGAAGCGGGTTTAATTAAATTCCAATAATCTGCAGGCACTTTATGAAAAAGTGCAGAGAGGCCTCCAATTTTTTGAACCCCTAAATATGACAATGATAGAGAAACGATAATTAAAAGAATCATTTGAAAAACATTCACTTTAGCAATCGCTTTTAGTCCACCGGCAAAAGTAAATATGCCAGAAAACGCAACAAGCACTATAACGGATTGCCACATAGGAATGCCTAATATCTGCCTCACTAGAACCCCGCCACTAAAGAGTCCCAAACTAAGCCAACTCACTAAAATTTTTATAAGCGCATACCAAGCCAATATTTTTTGTGTACTATCACCATAACGCTGTCCCATGTAGGCTGGCATAGTAGCAACTTTAGCTGCAATATATTTAGGTGCAAAAACCATGGCGAGCAGGAGTAAAAAAACAAATGCATACCATTCAAAATTACCGGCCACCACACCTGTTGCATAACCAATACTTGCAAATGCCAATAAAGAAGAAGGGCCCACATTGGTGCCCCACATATTAAATCCAATATTGTACCAGTTAAGTGAATTGTTGGCTAAAAAAAGGGTTTCGTCTTTTTTATTTTGCTTAAAGCTTACTACATATCCAATGGTCAGTAGTACGATTAAATAAATAGCAATAATAATAAAATCAAGCTGCGTGAGCTTATCGTAAATTGTATTCATCTAGTAATGCTTTAATTTTTACAGGTGCGCCTGTTTGTAAACATAAGTCCATGGCTTGAAGCAACACAACCGTTCCAATGCCTTCTTTTAAATCCGGATAGGCAGTAAAATTTTGTTCGATGCTATCAGCAAAGTATTCCATATAGTTTTGATATTCTCCAGCATGATGGCTTTGCCCCTCAAACCTAAAATAGTATTTAAGGGTAGCATCTCCCCAAGTAATTATTTTTTCTTCCCCTTCTTTGTTGGTAACAGCGTAACGCAGTTCATGATAATCTGCTTGACTCGCTCCATGCGTGCCTCTTAAAATACAACTCATCCCGCTTTCTCTTTGTACAGGCTGTGTTGGAGAAGTATATACGCCACTTACCCTTGCAATTTTTCCATCCGATGCTTTAAAAATAAAATGCATGGTGTCTTCGTTTTGCAATCCTGCTTCTTTGGCATTTTTACTGATCATTCCATACCCCATCACTTCTTCAATATCTGGCATATAATACCTGATAAAATCTACCGGATGACTGAGTCCTCCAAACAACCATTTAAAAGATTTTTCTTTAGCCCATGGCTTTGCTAAAAACCACCTGTGGTCTGCATTGTAATGACTTTCGATGGTTATAAGTTCACCAATAACCCCAGCCTCAAAATCTTGTCGTTGACGTTTGTAGGGTTCAAAAAAACGTGAGCTCTGACCAACAAATACTTTTTTGCCAGATGCTTTTTGTAGCGCTACAAGTTCGAGTGCATCCCGTAAATTATCAATAAGTGGCTTGGTACAAATAACATGTTTGTTGTGTTCAAGTGCTAGCTTTATATGTGCGGCGTGTAAATGATCGGGCGTATAAATGGCAATAATATCAATGTCTGGATCCACAAGCATGTCTGCATAACTTGTGGTGTATTGATGAAACTTAAATTCTTCGGCCCTGGTTTTACACAAATCTTCATTCGCGTCACAAATCATTTTTAATTGCAGCTTGCTACTTTGTAGTGCAGCACTCATGGCACTTCTTCCTTCACCTAATCCTAAAATTCCAATTTGTAACATAGTATTAATTTTTTTGGCTGCTTGCCGGTGAAAGAAAAACCCAAACCTCTCCAGGCTTCGTTCCTGCAATACCTTCTTGGTATTTTGACATGAGCTGATTCCATGTAACAACACGCGGATTGTTCTCTGTGGTTTTCGGATTTAATGCATCTAGCGACTCGCCTTTTGGAATACTAATAACCAGTACCAGCTGTCTTCCATTTTTATATATAAGTAGTTGTTGGAAATTAGCATTGCAAAAACCGGCAGACACTTCTTTCCATTGTGAAAATTGTGTTGCGTGGTAATGTAAATATTCTTCTTGCATTTTGGGATCCGCAACCAAGTTGGTTGTTAGTACAATATGATCCCATGCTTTAGCAGTTGTCGTATCTGTGCAATGTTTTTTCTTACTGTACGCATAAAACATATCATGGTACACTTTTACTTCGGCGCTTGCAAAAGCTTTTTGAATTTTACCTTGTAAAACGGTCAAATCAGCAATAGCTGCATAGATAACCACTCTGTTTTTCCAAATATATAGGGTATTGGTGTCTACCAAATTTTTACTAAGTACCTGTTTAAGTAAAGCAATGTCTACAGCACTATCCGGCTTTGCTACAATTTCGATAACACCAAAGTAGGCTTCATTGATAGGTTGTTTGCGCTGTACAGATGTTCTTTGTGTTAGTAGATATTGATATTGCTTTTGTACACCAGCTTGTTGTTTTCTTTCTAATTCATTGATATTTCCATTGCCTTCCCACACATTTCCGGGTCCATTTGCGTTTTGTAAATACTTGGTACTTGGCGTCCAATTGTTTTGAAATCGAATATTAGAAGAGCCTTCATCTGCGTACAAATAAAACCAGTGACTAGGCAAATGTGCATAGGGTGCTTTGTAAATACTATCAATTACATTATGCGCTACGGTTGAATTGTTTTGATAACCCAATGTATAAATTCCTGCACAATCATAATTGTGTTTTCCGTAATGATTGATGGCATTGTAACCAATATAATTATTTCCAGCAATGGTGGGTATAGGATTCCAGCCCCAGCCAATACTAATACCCGTGTAAGAAGTATTGTTTATTTCGTTGTATGCTATGGTAGAATTTCTAAGCGTACCAAAACCAATACCAACCGTACCCCAATCTTCATTTGCTAGATTGGTAAGTAAGTTGTTTTTGATATTGATGTGTTCACAAATATCAGCTTCTGAATTTGGTGTGTAGGGTATATGAATTTCTCTTCCTTCTGTGCCATAGTTGCCTGCTAATATTCCATTGCCGCCAATATCTTTTAGCAAAGAGCTTTGTACTGTTAAATTTTTTACGCCAATAACAGCGTCGATTCCGGTGGAAGCTGTGTGTTCAATACTACATCCACTCAACGCAACTGCGTTTGTATAACGAAGTGAAATAGCAGCGCTAGGTCTACCCACCCATGCTTGATTGTCCAAATTTGGATTTAGTGGCGTGCCCGCTGGTTTTAATTTGTAGGCCTCTGTCATGTATAAGCCTAACTGATGAGGAACGTTTCCTTTTTGAGAAGGTCGTAACCAACTACTATGCTTAAAGGAAATATTTTCAAATGAAATATTTGAAACAGGCGCATTTGCAGTGCCTTCAAATGAAACAAGTGTTTCTACATAAGGTGCTACAACATTTGCAGACAACATGTTTTCATTTGTCCGCGGATAATAATAAAGTAATTTATTTTTTGTGTCTAAGTACCACTCACCAGGTTCATCTAAAAACTGAATTGCATTGGATAAATAAAAAGGAGAATTGCCTGTTTCTTTACTGAGCCATGGTGCAGGCCATGGATGGTCGCTTTGTATGCCCGCTTCTGGTTGTTCAAAAAATAAGGTGGTGGTATTATTTTTTGTTTCCATTTTACGAATACGCAGTGTAGCAATTTCCCACCACTGCGCAATAAACATTTCAACACCTATGCTGTTTTCTAGTCCCTCAAATGCAGGTGAAGTAATGGTGCAAGTTTGATCTTTTTTATTCCAATCTACAATGCGGTCCATGGTTTCACCTGCTGTAGATTTTGCACGCACTGCTTTTATATCATTGACCCATAGCTGTCTAAAATTAAATGCTGTCCCGTGCACATCTGGCACCGCAGCCACCCAAACATTTTTATATGCTTTACTTGATAAACCTAGAACTGGTTTTGTAACAGGTTTCCAATGATCAATAACCACACCGCCACTTATA
>JAGWVE010000104.1 GCA_018971025.1 Bacteroidota bacterium
AGTGGACGCGCACCGCGCACACCAAACATAATAGGTACACTAGGTCCATAAATATCTGCATCCATCAGTCCAACACTAGCGCCACCTTCTGCAAGTGCAAGCGCTATGTTTGCAGAAACTGTACTTTTTCCTACTCCACCTTTTCCACTCACTACTGCAATAATATTTTTAACGCCGCTTAAAATTTGCGCATTGTCTTTTCTAATAGAACTGGTATTGGCCGTAAAATTTACTTTTACATTGGCCTCTTTATTCACAAGCAACTTCACCGCATTTTCACTCGCTGTTCGCATCATATCCTTCATGGGACAAGCAGGGGTGGTAAGCACAATGGTAAAACTTACATCATTGCCATTTATTTGGACATCTTTCACCATGTTTAAGGTTACTAGATCTTTGCCTAAATCGGGCTCTTGTACATTACTGAGGGCCTTTAATATCGCTTCTTCGGTCATTGTCACGCAAGTTTTTGTTAAAATAAGGTAGAACTGTGCAAAGTTAATTGCTGTAGCCCTTACTTTGCCATAAACACACCCATTTAATTGACTTTTTATTGTCAAAACCATTCGTATTTTTGAGCCGATGAATAAAACGCTACGCATCCTTCTTATGGTACTTGCTTTTGGTGGTATTTTTAAAGCCAAAGCCCAAAACCCAGCATTTAGAGATTCTGTGGTGCAATTGTATGGCGTTGTGATGACTGCAGACAGTTTACGGGCCATCCCTTCTGCTAGTATTATTGTAGAAGGAAAAGGTAGAGGTACTTTTACCAGCCCCGACGGTGTGTTTTCAATTGCCGTTTTAAAAGGAGATAAAATCACATTTTCTTGTATTGGTTTTAAAGATAGACGCATTGATATTCCAGCCAACTTAACAGAAAGTCAGTACAGCGTTATTCAACTCATGGTAAGTGACACCGTTTATTTACCCGCAACAATTTTAAAGCCTAGACCAACCCGCGAACAATTTGAAAGAGACTTTGTAAACAATAAAGTGTCTGATGATATGTACGAAGTGGCTAGAAAAAATACCGACGAAGCGCGCAACAGAATTTTACTCAACTCCTTACCATCGGATGGTAGAGAGGCCGTAAATTATCAACTGCGTCAGCAAGCCAATAAATATTATTATGCTGGACAAATTCCACCCATGAATATTTTAAATCCAGCAGCATGGGCCGACTTTATTAAGTCGTGGAAACGTGGCGACTACAAGCGAAAAAAATAGTGTTATGTCTACTATAAAAAATGTTACCGTTGTTGGTGCAGGTACCATGGGTAATGGTATTGCACAGGTATTTGCAACCCATGGTTTTCATGTTATTTTACTTGATACCAATGCTGCACAATTAGAAAAAGCACTTGCCACCATTCATAAAAATTTAGACCGTTTGGTTGGTAAAGAAACCATTACAACGGCTCAAAAAGAAACAGCGCTAGCGCACCTTACAACAAGCACAACCCTTGCTACTGCTGTATCTAACGCAGACTTAGTAGTAGAAGCGGCTACCGAAAACAAAGCTATTAAGCTTTCAATTTTTGAAGCATTAGACGCGGCAGCACCAGCACATGCCATACTTGCCAGTAACACTTCTTCTATTTCTATTTCTGAAATTGCAAGCGTTACCAAAAGACCTGCACAGGTAATAGGCATGCATTTTATGAACCCCGTTCCAATCATGAAACTCGTTGAAATTATCAATGGAAAAGAAACGAGTGAGGCCACAACCAATACTGTTGTAGCATTAAGTACTACTTTATTAAAAGTGCCTTGCGTGGTCAATGATTTTCCAGGATTTATAGCCAACAGAATTTTAATGCCCATGATCAACGAAGCAATTTATGCTTTGCACCAAGGCGTTGCTACCAAAGAATCGATAGATACCATTATGAAACTTGGCATGGCGCATCCCATGGGGCCACTGCAACTCGCAGATTTTATTGGACTCGATGTTTGCCTTAGTATTTTAGAAGTTTTACACGAAGGATTTAAAGAAGAAAAATACGCACCCTGCCCACTACTTGTAAGCATGGTTGCAGATAAAAAGCTAGGTGTAAAATCAGGCGCAGGGTTTTATACTTACGGTGTGTAAGTCTTTAAATTTATAGAGCACTTCTTCAAGTCTTGCCTTGGGAATGCCTATGCGGAGATTGCAGAATAGTTGCATGGTTTGATCTGCAACAGAACATCCATATTGTTTTACGATATTCATCACATCCCCCATTTGGGTATAGTCAAAAGAAACTTCGTAATAACACTCAATTGTTTTTTGCACAAATGGCGTTAGTTGTAATGCCATAGATGCTGCCGACTTGTAGGCATTAATTAACCCAGGAACACCTAGTAAAGTACCACCAAAATAACGCACTACAATAATGGCCGTATTGGTAACGCCGCTGC
>JAGWVE010000059.1 GCA_018971025.1 Bacteroidota bacterium
TGGTTAACCAATAATAATTTACCCGTTTGGATTAGGCAGCGTGGCATAGAAAATATTGGCATTACAAATACAAATGGCAACCATGCATTTAAACCAGGTTTTTTATACGAAGCTGCAATTCAACCACTTTCATTGTTACCTATAACGGGTATTTTGTGGTACCAAGGGGAAAGCAATGCGCAGGAAATGGAAAGGGTAAATGAGTATGAAGCACTTCAATCCATCATGATTGATTCTTACAGAAATGCTTGGAGGCAAACAAAGCTTCCTTTTTATTTTGTTCAACTATCATCTATTGATACTGCAAAATACAAGTCTCATTTTTGGCAAGCATTTAGAGCTGTTCAATATAATGCGTTTAAAAATGGACATGATATTGGCATGGCTATTAGTATGGACATTGGTGCTAAAAATGATGTACACCCTACCAATAAAAAACTTGTAGCGGAGCGATTGGCAAATTGGGCCCTTCAAAAACAGTATGCTATTAAAGATATGCCTACCATCACAAAACTAGTGGGCGTAACATATCAAAACAAACAGGTGGTGGTTACATTTAGCGGTCAGGTTCAGGTGTTAAACAATCAAACCCCTCTTGGATTTTCTTTGGATGGCATTACCGAGGCTGCTTACACAGTGAAGGATAATTTTGTGTACATAAGCGCTAGTGATAGGCCTAAACAGTTGTATTTTGGATTTTCGCCGTATACTTCTGCAAATCTTGTAGATAAAGATGGCGTTCCTATCCCTGCCTTTAACGCGGTGGTGAAGTAATTTAGCACTTTAAATAAACAAGATATGCAAATACGTTTTTTTGTTCTTTTAATGATGGTGTCTTTTGTGTCAGTAGCACAAGACAGCTCTTTTAATAAATCTGATTTAAATAGTGTAGCAAAAGTTTTTGATTTAACATTTAGTCAAAAAGAAATTGATACGCTTTACTCCGATGTAAAAGATAATTTATACAATTATCAGAGTATGCATAAGCTTACGCTTAACAATGCAACGCCACTAAGTATGTGGCAGTCTCCTGTTGTGCCAGGCATGCGCTTTAATATGGTTCAACAGCCTGTTAAATGGGGCGTAGCTGTTACTGCGACAATTCCTACTAATAAAAATGAACTTGCTTTTTATTCGATAGAACAATTGGCGTACCTCATCAAAAACAAAAAAATAACATCTCAAGAACTTACCCGTTTTTTTATTGACCGTATCAAAAAATACGGAGACACTTTACAGTGCTTGATTAGTTTAACGGAAGATCTTGCCTTGGAGCAAGCAAAAAAAGCCGACGCCGAAATTGCTGCTGGAAAATACAAAGGACTCCTCCATGGTATCCCGTATGGCCTTAAAGATTTATTTGCAGTTAAAGGCACTAAAACAACTTGGGGCGCTGAGCCGTATAAAAATCAAATTATTGATGAAGACGCTTATGTATATTCAAAACTAAAAGAAGCGGGCGCAGTGCTTGTAGCTAAATTTACGTTGGGCGCACTTGCCATGGGTGATTACTGGTATGGCGGACGTACAAAAAATCCATGGAATGTAAAATATGGATCTTCTGGTTCATCTGCAGGGTCAACCTCTGCAACTGTTGCTGGGCTTGTGCCTTTTGCAATTGGCACCGAAACTTGGGGTAGTATAGTATCGCCTTCTACTACCTGCGGCGCTACAGGATTAAGACCCACTTTTGGATCCATCAGTAGATCTGGTGGGATGGCATTAAGTTATAGTTTAGATAAAGTAGGTCCTATATGTAGATCGGCTGCGGATGCTGCTGTTGTGTTTTATTATTTACATGGTACCGATGGCAAAGATTTATGTGCTGTAAATATGCCTTTTAATTATGATGCGGTTAAGCCAATTAAATCATATCGAATTGCATACGCCAAAAATTATTTTGATAAAATTAAAGACACGACAAGGCCAGAATGGTTGGCGCTTAAAGCTTTTGAAAAAATGGGGGCTACATTAATTCCTGTAAATTTTCCGGATAGTGGCGTGTATAAATTTAATATCATGGACGTTGTTATTGGTGCAGAATGTGCAGCTCAATTTGATGATCTCACACGCTCCAATCAAGATGACATACTTACCCGCCAAACAAAAAATGATTGGCCCAATCAATTTCGAACAGCTCGTTTTGTACCTGCTGTAGAATATATCAATGCGCAGCGTCACCGCTTTTTGCTTATGAAGGACGTTAATGAAGCCATTGCGCCATATGATGCTATTATTTGTCCTTCAAGAGGGGATGGTAATCAATCAGCAATAACGAACCTAACTGGGAATCCTGTGGTATGTGTGCCGGTTGGTTTTGATAAGCGCAATAACTTACCAGTAGGTATTAGTTTTGTTGGAAAATTATATGATGAGGCTAGTATTTTAAGAATTGCAAAAGCGTATCAAGACGCAACAGGTTGGGATGAAATGCATCCCGCTTTATTTAAGTAACCGATTATTTTTTATAAGCTGTTTCTGTAATTCTAAAAGCAACTATCTCCTGAATAAGGTTTTTAGGTAATGGTTGATCGAGCGGAAATTGAACCGCTCCTTTGGAGTGTTTGTATGCCTGAATTTTAGGTAAGAAATGTTTGATGCCAGAAGCAGTTGGGTAAAATCCAATATGAGCTTTATAGCCTGCAAAGTAGACGAGCATGCCATTTTGTTTATATGCAGGCATGCCATAGCTGATAACCTCTGTTGCCTCAGGCGCAGCCTCTTTTATAATGGCTCTTATATTTTTTAGCTGCTTTTGTGTAGCAGCCGGAAAAGTAGCTATATATACATCTATTTCATTTTTCATTTTTGCCTACTTAAATGGGTGATTCACCCCTGTTTTCTTTGAATTTAGAGATAAATAAAGGAAATTGACGGCTTATTATTAAGCAATCAATCATAAAGTTATGCAAGTAGTTCGAAAAGTATTTTGTTTTTTAGCCCCTGTATTGGTTTTATTTATGAGCGCTTCTGCAGCGCCTATAAAAGTTAAAACTTCCCATTTTTATGTATCAAATTTTGAAAATGTATTAGGTACATCTATGGAAGTTAAAGTAAAAGCTTTTACTCAAAAACAGGCATCTGTGGCAGAGGTAAAAGCGCTCTCCGAAATCAAAAGGCTTTCTTCTATTTTAAGTGCTTACGATACAAATAGTGAATTTTATAAATGGACGTTAACAAACAATAAAGCGGTTCCGGTTTCTGATGAACTTTTTGAAGTACTGCAATTATTTGACGTTTGGAAACAAAAAACAAATGGCGCTTTAGACCCAGCTGCCGAGGCAATTGGAAAACTTTGGAAAATTTCTTCATTGCAAAATGAAATTCCAAGTAATGCCGCTATTCGTCAAACATTAGCGCAAATGAATCAGCAGCAATGGGTATTGGACGCTGCACATAAAACGGCAACGCATAGCGGTAATGCTCCTTTAATGTTAAATTCTTTTGTAAAGAGTTATATCATTCATAAGGCAGTAGCAGTAGCACTTGCAAACGCTGGTGTAGAAGGTATGGTGTTAAACATTGGTGGTGACATTGTGGTAAAAGGTATTGTGGATGAAAAAATCGCCATCACAAATCCGGTAGCCAATGCCGAAAATGATATGCCTCAGTCGCTCATTCATGTTCAAAATAAAACAGTAGCAACAAGTGGTGATTATAGACGTGGTAATTTTATTAATGGTAAATGGTATTCGCATATTGTAGACCCTCGCACTGGAATGCCGGCGCAAAATATTGCAAGTGCAACGGTGATTGCCAACGATGCTGCTACGGCTGGTGCGCTTGCAACAGCTTTTAATATTTTAACACCAGAAGCTTCTGTAAAGTTGGCAAATGAACTATCTGATGTAGATTATATGATTGTAACTAAAGAGGGTGAAATCATTAAAAGTAATAATTGGAAAAATTACGAAGTAGAGGATGCGCCAAAAGTAGCCAAAACAGCGCCTCCTATTTTTGCTGGTTGGAACACAGACTATGAACTTGTTGTGAATGTAGAGCTTGCTCAAATTGCTGGTTTTCCGCGCAGACCTTTTGTGGCTATTTGGGTGGAAGATGCAGATAAAAAACCTATTCGTACTTTAACTGTATGGTACAATAAGCCCAAGTGGCTTCGCGATTTAAGGGCTTGGTATACAGCTAATCATGACACTTACAATGATGTGGCTGGTAATATGCCTTCTATTGCTGGGGCAACAAGGCCAGCTGGTAAGTATGCCGTTAAATGGGATGGCAAAGATGATAAAGGCGAACTTGTAAAAACGGGGAAATATACTGTAAATATAGAAGTAGCAAGAGAGCATGGTACTTATCAGTTAATTACCCAAGAAATAAAATGTGCAGGTAGTGATAAGCAAATTGAATTACCAGCTAATACAGAAGTAGCATCAGCTTCATTGTCGTACAAAAAGAAAAATTAGTATTTGTGAAGAAGTTTTTTGCGCGGTCATCTAGATGGTTGCATATATATGTTTCCATGTTTAGTTTTGTGGTGGTGTTGTTTTTTTCAATTACAGGGTTGACGCTCAATCACGCAGAGTATTTTCAGTCAAGTGTAAAAACAACCGAGGAAAAAGGCTCGCTTGATAGTATATGGGTTAATGCAACTGATACGCTTAAGGTTCAGAAACTTCAGGTGGTAGAATTTTTTAGAAACAAATACGGCGTTAAAGGGGCGGTTGCTGATTTTAGAATAGACGAATCTGAAATTTCTGTTTCGTTTAAAGGGCCAGGTTACGAGGCCGATGTATTTATTGAACGCGAAACAGGTGCTTATGAATTAACCCAAACAAATGCAGGTATCATAGGCTTTTTTAACGACCTCCATAAAGGAAGAGATACCGGTAAAGCATGGTTTTGGGTTATTGATATCGCGGGCATTCTAATGGTTGTTATATCCCTATCGGGGTTGATCTTACTCCTCTACATTAAAAAGAAACGTTGGCCTGGCATTGTTCTAGGCGTAGTTGGAATGATTGCCTTATATGTCCTTTATCATTTTTGGGGGCAGTAGATTTTAGATAGTTGTTCAAATTTACCCTAATTGTTAATTTCAATAAATTTTAAAAATTCAATGTGTTGATTAACAGCACATTGAATTTTTTTATGTCCCTAAATCAATCTTGGATTACCATTTTCACAAATTATAAACTTTTATTCTTTTTTTCATATTACTTTAAATTTCTTAATAGGCTGGTATTCATTTCTTTGTATAGATAGTCCCTTTTTATAATAGTTCATATTTACCTAAAATGGGTAATTCCGCATTACTGTGTATGTTTTTAATGCAACAATTAAACAAAATGTTTGTTAAATTACTCTAAACAAATTCATTTGCCCTATGGAACACCTAAAAATCGCCTCCGACAATTACGTAGCATTTACGTTTTTTATCGGAACAATGGCCATGATGGCCGCATCGGTATTCTTCTTCTTTGAGTTGAACACCACTCCAACAAAATGGAGAACTTCGGTTTTGGTATCTGGTTTAATCACCTTCATTGCAGCAGTACACTACTACTACATGAGAGGGTACAACTTAGAAACTGGAGATTCACCTACATTTTTCAGATATGTAGACTGGATTTTAACAGTGCCTCTAATGTGTGTTGAATTCTATCTAATCACTAAAAAAGCTGGTGCTAAGCAAGGTTTATTATGGAAGCTCATTTTTGCTTCTTTAGTAATGCTTGTAACTGGTTACTTTGGTGAAACTATCTATAGAGGTAGCAGTGTAACTTGGGGAGTAATCTCTGGTGCTGCTTATTTCTACATTGTTTACCTAGTATGGTTTGGTGAAGTTTCTAAACTTGCTCAAACAGCTGGTCCACAAGTTGCTAAAGCAACTAAAACACTTGCATGGTTCGTGCTTGTTGGTTGGGCTATCTATCCATTAGGTTACATTTTAGGAACCCCAGGTGGATTATTTGGTATCCAATTAGTTGCAGATCCTGCTGCAGCGTCTCATTACATGGATATCGTTTACAACATTGCAGATGCAGTTAACAAAATTGGTTTTGGTTTAGTGATCTATTCATTAAGCAGAACTCAAGATTAATTCATTCAATAGTTTTTATAAAGGCGAGGTATGTATTTAATGCACACCTCGCCTTTTATTTTGCATGTCTATCACCCAGCGCAATATTATGAATACAGACAACCCTGTCTATGACTATGTATTTATTGGCATGGGTGCATCCAATGGACTCATGTTATTGGAGTTGATTAAAAGAGGATATCATACTTCAAAGCGTATTGCTGTTATTGAACCTCATCAAAAAAATACCAACGACAAAACTTATTGTTTTTGGGCTTCGCCATCTGATAGCATTGTGCAGGATTTATCCGAAATAATCAGTTATCAGTACCGTTTTGTTCAAACCCATGGTAGGGAAGAACAATCAATTGAAAATCAACCCTATTATTGTATTAAAAGCATCGATTTTTATAACCATGTTATTGCAGCCATCAAAGTCCATAACATTGAAAGGTTTACAGATGCTGTAGTGTCAACTATTGCTGGATCGGAAAGTATTCAAATTGTAACGGACCATCACACCGTTTATGGCAACCGCATTTTTGATAGCCGGCCACCTAATTTTACGCCAAGCCCTGATGGGCAAGCATATTTGCTTCAGTCGTTTTTTGGGTACCATATTCGCCTTCAAAACGCTTCGCTGGATGTCAACAAATTTCAGATGATGAATTTTGATGTAGATCAATCTGGGTATACGCAGTTTGTTTACAATTTACCTTATGCTGCCAATGAGTGTTTAATTGAACTTACAAGATTTGGTGTAGATACAATTGATAGCAGTTACGCAAAAAAAATACTGGATGAAAAAATTAATGCTCAGTTTGGCGCTTATGAAATTATAGCAGCAGAGGAAGGTTGCATACCTATGACGGTTTTAAAGCATCCATCATCATCAGATGGACGCATTATTCATATGGGTGCTCGTGCTAATTTAATTAAACCTACTACCGGATATGGTTTTAAAAAAATGCACGCATTTGCTGCATCATTTGAAAATCAGTCAAAACCAAATTTGACAAAAAATCGATTTGCTTTTTATGATCATTTGCTGTTGATTATATTAATTAGATGGCCACATCTCGGAAAGAAAATATTTACAGCACTTTTTCAAAAAAATTCTATTCAGGCTATATTTTCTTTTTTAGATGAAAAGTCTACAATAGCTGCAGAAATAAAAATATTTGCATCACTACCCATTGTTACATTTTTAAAAGCTTGCGTGGTGTATGGGGCAAATCGTGTAAGTAAAAAACATAGCTATGTTATTGGCTTTATGCTAGGTTATTTTGTTATACAAGTGCTCAATCCTAGCCTTGCTGCAGTGTTTGGATATGTTGGATTATTTGCAGGCTTGTTATTAGTAGGCATACCACATGGCGCCGTAGATCATTTATTGTTGCAGACGAAATCTTTTAATCTGGTAAGGTTTATAGTTCAGTATTTGCTGATTATTGCAGGTTATTTTGTGGTATGGTATTGGGCGCCACTATTTTCATTGATCTTGTTTGTTGCCTATTCTGCGTATCATTTTGGTGAGTCAGAAATGGTTGAAATAAACGCCTCTTTATATTCCTTTGCACAAAAGGTTTATGCTTTTTTAGTTGGTCTTTCTATTTTACTTTTTATTATTTTTTCGCACGTAGAAACAAGTTTATTGGTACTTCATAAAATGAATGGAGTTGATATGTACATAAACGCTTTTGATTTTTTAGCGTATAAAAACTGGGTACTCGCTCTTTCGTTAGTAGTGCTAATACCCATTTGGAAGTTTAGTAAGCAAACTTTTTTATACTTAATTGTGCTTTTATTAGCTGGAACCCAAATGCCTTTGATGATTGCTTTTGGACTGTACTTTGTAGGTTCGCATAGCATACATGCATGGGGACATATTACAACAAAGTTAAAAATTCCTAATGCAAAACTGTATCTACAATCTATGCCTTTTAATTTGGGTGCACTTTTTATTTTTGCAATCTTTTTATACCTGCAACAGGCAAATGCACAACTGATACAATCCTATGCTGCTACTTTTTTTATTTTTTTAGCATGCCTAAGCCTTCCGCATATTGTGCTCATGCACCTTTTTTATAAAAAATAGCTTTTTTATTTACATGTTTTTTTTACCTTGTAGGTAAATACATTTTTCATGAATCATACTAAGCTTTTTAGATGGTCTGTGGTAGCTGCATTGGCCGGCTTCATTTTTGGATTTGATACAGTAGTCATATCAGGCGCCAATTTGCCCATTAAAGAATTATGGCAAACATCACCACTTTTTCATGGATTTTTTATTATGTCTATGGCTTTATGGGGCACACTAGTAGGCTCTATTTTTGGAGGGATACCCACCGAAATATTGGGTCGTAAAAAAACATTAACTTGGATTGGCGTTCTATTTGTGGTGTCTGCTTTTGGAACAGCATTCGCACAAGACCCCTATACATTTTCATTGTTTAGATTTATTGGTGGAATTGGTATTGGCGTATCTTCTGTTGTGGCGCCAACGTATATTTCTGAAATTTCTACGCCAGCAACAAGAGGTAGGTTAGGTGCTATGTATCAGTTCAATATTGTATTTGGTATTCTTGTTGCATTTTTGTCTAACTATTTTTTTGAAGGGTTTGGTGGGAATAATGATTGGCGTTGGATGTTAGGTGTTTTAGCTGTGCCCTCTATAATATATACAATTATGGTGCTGGGTGTTCCGGAAAGTCCTCGTTGGTTAATTACACGTAAAAAAGATACTGCTAAAGCAAAAGAAATTTTACAATTGATTGGTGTGTCAGATATAAATGCAGAAATGGATGCCATAGAAAAATCCAACAATCAAGTTTATTCAGATGATAAAAATGAGGGCACTGCAGGCTCAATTATGCAAGCTAAATTTAGACCTGTTTTATACCTAGCTTTTTTTATTGCTTTTTTTAATCAGTTTTCTGGTATTAATTTTATTTTATACTATGCCCCCGAAATATTATCAAGAATAGGACTTGGTCAAAAAGATTCGTTGCTCAATTCAATATCTATAGGCGGTATTAACTTGATATTTACTTTTGTTGGGCTTTATTTAATAGACAAATTAGGCCGAAAAAAACTTTTATTGATCGGATCTATTGGATACATCATAAGCTTGGCAGCTGTTGCGTATTGTTTTGCCGTTCATGCAAGTACTACAGCGCTCATGACTTTTTTACTATTATTTATAGCATCACACGCTGTTGGCCAGGGTGCCGTTATTTGGGTGTTTATTTCTGAAATATTTCCCAATCATTTGAGGGCAAAGGGGCAATCTTTTGGAGCAAGTGTTCACTGGGTCTTTGCTGCACTTATTACTTTGATTACACCCATTTTTTTAGATGAAGAAAATGGTTTGTTCAAAGACAATCCATGGCCCATTTTTGCATTTTTTGCTATTATGATGGTTGGACAATTGTTGTGGGTAGTATTTGTGATGCCTGAAACAAAAAATTTATCACTAGAAGATCTTGAGGCCAAATTAACGAGCAAATAAAACTGAGTATGCGTTTGGATTTTAATCAATCTAATGGTGTTGTTTGTTTTGGGGAAATTTTATGGGACATGTTGCCTCATGCAACATTGCCTGGAGGTGCGCCCATGAATGTAGCCTATCATTTAAACAAACTTGGTATTAACGCATCTTTGATTAGTAAAACTGGCGATGATACTTGGGGTCAGGACTTACGAACTATTTTGAGTGAAGCGGCAATAGATACAAAGTATACTCAAATTGATTCTGTATTGGAAACTGGTAAAGTGTTGGCAAGCGTGGGGGCTAATCATGAAGTAACATATGATATAAAGCAACCAGTTGCTTGGGATGCCATAGAAATAAATAATCAAATTTTGGATGCGGTAGCTAGGTCATCATACTTTGTATATGGTAGTTTAGCATCCCGCTCTCCAAAATCTTATCAAACTTTATTGGCATTAAAAGAGGTTGCTGCAAAGCAGGTCTTCGATATTAATTTACGTGCGCCTCATTATAGTAGGAATATAATAGAAACATTACTTTCTGGTGTGCACCTACTTAAAATGAACGAAGCAGAACTTGCACTTGTTGCTTCTTGGTATTTTGAGGGATTAACCGTTAAAGACCAAATTAAAACAATAAGAGACAGGTTTAATATTCATAAAATTGTGGTAACACTTGGTGCAGCGGGTGCCATCTATTATGAAAATGATAACTTTTTTCAAGCGCCAACATTTAGTATTACTGTTGCCGATACAATTGGAAGTGGAGATGCATTTTTAGCGGGTTTTTTACAGGGTCTGCTTCATCAAAAAAAGCCAAGCGAAGCATTGGCTTATGCTGCAGCACTAGGTGCGTTGGTTGCAACACAGCATGGGGCATGTCCAAATTATAATAGCGCTCAAATAGATGCTATGTTGGTAAAAGCGCTAGTCGTTTAAAAAAATCCTCTTCCTGTATTTCTTGAACAGCACCAGCCGGCAAGCTACCTAAATAAATATCTTCGATGGCGACTCTTAAAAGTCTAATGCAGCGGTGATGCACGGCTGCCACCATTTTACGTACCTGATGAAATTTCCCTTCGGTTAACGTTATGAGTACCCAACTGGTTACTACATTTTGATGCATGGGTGTTGCTGGCGTTAGTATAGAGGCGTCAAATAAATGCTGGTAGGGTGTTGGATCTTCTACAATGGCAACCACGCAGGGACTTGTTACATAAGCACTACCAGCCGGGGCACTAATTTGTATACCACTAGCGAGTGCATCTGCAGTGGCAGGGGTTATTTTATTTTTAACTTGAACGAGGTACGTTCTTGTATGCGGCTTATGACCTTGAAATAAAAGCTTGGTTACTTTTTTATTGGTGGTTAATAATAACAGGCCTTCAGAATTATTGTCTAACCTCCCAATGGCATGGGTGCCCTCCGGAAAATCAAAATCTAAACTGCCCAATAAATTAACATCATGCGAGCTGATAAATTGAGAAACCATATTTACTGGTTTGTGAACTACAAAGTATCGGTGCGCTGTCATGGCAGCAAATTACTTAATATTGCATATGCAACAAGTGTCAAATGACCCCTTACACGGTAAAACCCTCGAAAAAATAGTAACTGAACTGGTTGCTTATTTTGGATGGGAAGATTTAGGGCAGCATATCCCTATCAATTGTTTTAATTCCAACCCTAGCATACAATCCAGTTTAAAATTTTTACGTAAAACGCCTTGGGCACGAAAAAAAGTAGAGGAATTATATGTACGCATGATTAGCGGCAAATAGCTAGCTTAATATCCGCAATTTATTAGCGGTTAATTTGTTTTAACCTCGGGTGCTTTTGCCTCGGTAGTATCAGTTACCAGAATTGGAATTTTATAGCCTCCCGTATC
>JAGWVE010000060.1 GCA_018971025.1 Bacteroidota bacterium
ACCTTGGGATGGAAAATACAATGGAAATGAATTACCAATAGCCACCTATTATTATGTCATCAATCCAAAAAATGGAAGAAAAATAATAACAGGTTCTGTTACGATTATAAAATAAGTAAAGAAAAAATTACACCCTTAACAGACCTGCTTTATAAAGGGTTGTAACAGGTTTATTGTCCCAAAATAGTTCAAAATCTTCGAGACCTGCCGCTTCATAACTTTCCTTAACGGCTGCATAGGTCATTCCAGAATGTACGCCAATCGTTAAGGCCGAAAGCAATTCAAGTAACCACTTTCCTTTTGCTGGATCAATGGCAATATTTAATGGCGCTTTATTGGTTTGAAAAAGAAAATTCATTTCTTCCCATTGATTGCCTTTTTTAGAACGCTGTACAATACTAGTTTCCGGCGTTCCACCTAACCAAATGACTCTATAATTATTAGTGCTATTGTAATCGTGCGTTGCAAGTGCAGTAGCAATATAATTAGGCGCAATAGATGTCTTAGGCGTTTTAAAATCAAACCATTTGTGTAATGGAAAATCAAAACATGCACCATGCATGTAGTTGAGTAACGCTTTTTTTAATCCGTAACCGTACATTTCATGATCGGCCCCTGTAGGATCGATATGAACAATATCATTGTTTGCAAAAGTGCCTACTTTATTGGTTTGCTTGATTACTTTATACTTATCAGGATCAAGACCAACTGGACTATGTGCTGTCATGGTAAACAAATGCCAAAATGCAGATTGTAACACCCCCGTTTCAAACATTTGACGCACCATTTCTAAAGAGTCAATGGTTTCTTCTGCGGTTTGTGTTGGAAATCCGTACATCAAATAGGCATGCACCATAATACCGGCTTCTGTAAAATGCTGACTTACTTTTGCAACCTGTGCTACTGTAATACCTTTATCAATTAATGTCAAAAGCCTATCTGATGCTACTTCTAGCCCACCACTCACTGCAATACATCCCGCAGATTTTAGTAACTGACATAAATCGCGGGTAAAACTTTTTTCGAATCTTACATTAGCCCACCAACTCACTACTAATTTTCTGCGTATGATTTCTATCGAAAGCGCTTTCATCAGCGATGGCGGCGCTGCTTCATCTACAAAGTGAAAACCGGTCTGACCAGTTTGTGCAATCAGTGTTTCCATCCTATCCACTAGTAATGATGCAGCAACAGGCTCGTAAGTTTTTATATAATCTAATGAGATATCACAAAAAGTACATTTGCCCCAATAGCATCCATGTGCCATGGTTAATTTATTCCAGCGTCCATCACTCCATAAACTATGCATGGGATTGACTACTTCTATAGCAGAAATATATTTATCCAACAACAGCCCCGAATAATCGGGCGTACCCACATTGGCTTGTTTATAATCAGGCCAGATAGAATTATTGATATATTGTACTTTACCATCTACAAGCGTAAAACAACGTTTTAATTCCTGTGCGGCTATCTTACCATCTAAATGATTAATTAATACTTCGAGCGGTGCTTCCCCATCATCAAGTGTAATAAAATCATAAAATTCAAACACACGTGGGTCTGACAATGAGCGCAGCTCGGTGTTTGCAAAACCACCTCCCATGGCCACTTTGATAGATGGGTACTTATTTTTTATATACTGTCCACACCTTAGTGATGTATATAAATTTCCTGGGAAAGGAACAGACAAACAAACAAGTGAAGGAGCAACTGTAGATATATGCTGTTCTAATATTTGTAGCAAAATAGTGTCAATATACGTTACCGGTGCATTTAATACTTCATACAATTCATCAAAACTATTAGCCGACCTTCCTAAACTTTCGGCGTACCTACTAAAGCCAAAATAAGGATCAATGGTATCTTTTATTAAATTACCTAAATCCTCTAGGTACATGGTAGCAATATGCTTAGCCTTATCCTGTTTACCCATGCTACCAAATGCAAAATGCAAATCATCCATTTGATCAAAGGCGCTGGCTTCAGGTAAAAATTGACGCGTCGCAATTAAATGCGCAAGTGTAGGCTGTTTGCCTTGTAAAAAAATTATAACACTATCAATGGTATTAATGTACCTTTCTTTAAGAGAACTGATACGCGCGCAATTTGTATTCAAAGACCCAGTATGCGACGCCTCAATTGTAGCAAATAATTGAACCAACCCTTCTTTACAAAAAATAGCAAGCGTTACTTCTATACCGAGGTCTGCTTGCTCACTTTTAATATTTTTAGTATTAAAAAATCCCTTTAAATAAGCAGTAGCCGGATACGGCGTATTAAGCTGCGTAAAAGGTGGCGTGACTAATAATACAGGTGCATCCAAGGGTTTCTAATTATGAAATAAAATTAATGTTTATTTTTTCTTAGCCCCTCTTTTAATAGGCTTCTTGTATTTTTTTTGCATCACATCCCTTCTGCTCGTTTTTACATTTGACTTGCTGTTTTTGGCAGATTTTTCATGAAAGGCAGGACCCGCAGTGCTTACCACTTTTTTAACTTTCTGAGAGATTTCCTTCATGATTACTTTAGGAATTTCATCTTCTGTTAATACAGTAGAAATTTCAACATCAGTAGGAATATCAATAACAGGAACCTGATATTGCATCAGCGATTCGATGGCTTCCAATAATGGCGCCTCTTTGGGTGTTGTAAACGTAATAGCAATACCCTTTTTATCAAATCTTCCTGTTCTACCAATGCGGTGAATATAGTTTTCAGGAACATCGGGTGTGTCAAAATTGATAACATGCGTTACTTCTGCGATGTCAATACCTCTCGCTACAATATCTGTTGCAATTAAGAACTGATAGACCCCTTCTTTAAAAAGCTTTACGGTATTAAAACGGTGATTTTGTTCTTTATTAGAATGTATTATTCCGACTCTTCCTTCAAATTTTGAAGCAACAGATTCATACATCTGATCTGCTAATTTTTTGGTAGCCGCAAAAATTAAAACTTTTTGCATACTCGCATCCCCCGTAATTAAATGAGCGAGCAAATTAACTTTGGTATTAAAGTTAGGAATCTGGTATAATTGTTGTTCAATATTTTCAAGTGGTGTTCCGGCAGGCGCTGCTTCAATAATTTCAGGTGCATTAAAAAACGTATCCATCAGCGCGGTAACCTCTGGGGTAATGGTTGCAGAAAATAAAAGATTTTGTCTTTTTTGAGGAAGTAAATCCATGATATTTTTGAGCTGGGTACGAAAGCCTAGATTAAGCATTTCATCCATTTCATCAATCACCAATTTTTTAATGTACTTGGTTTTAAATGCACCATTCATGGCTAAATCATAGAGCCTACCTGGAGTTGCAACGATTACATCCGCTCCTTTTTCTACTTCAATTTGTTGAGTATTAATATTAACACCTCCATATACCCCTATCGCCACCAAACTCATATAACTAGACAACTTATTGATGGTTTCAACAACCTGTGCAACAAGCTCTCTGGTTGGAACAACAATTAATATTTGAGGATCTTTATTTTTATCAAATTTCCACTGACGCAAACATGGGAGTAGGTAGGCAATGGTTTTACCCGTACCCGTTTGTGCAATACCGCATACGTCTTTACCAGACATGGCAACAGAAAACACTTTTTGTTGAATAGTTGTAGGCGTTGTATATCCTAAATCGTCCAGGGCAGAAAAAAGTGCTGCATTTAAATTTAAATCGTTGAATGTCATGAGAGCACGAAGTTAGCGCTATATTTTAATGATTAGGTCGTATTTATGCAATAGCCCCATGGCCCCTTGTACCGAATGTTTCGACTTTTTAACTCGGTTTGCATCTGCATCGATTAAATAGTTGTAGGATGTTGTAAAATCGACTTTTTCAATATTAGAATTATCAAATTTTGCATGTAGCAAATCACAATCATCAAATAGGGCCGTTTTTAAATCGGCGTTTGAAAAATCAACCGATTTAACAGAAGACTTTACAAAATGCAAGCCTTTTACTTTAGTTCCGTAAAAAGATGCATTATCGATAATACAGTTGTTAAAAGAAACACCCAATCCATATTCTTTGCATGAATCAAATAAAATGCCAATGAGTTTGCAACCCACAAAATGCGTGTCATTAAAAACAACCTGATTTACTTTAACTACACTCATATCACAATCTGTGAATGTGCAATTGATAAAAATTGATCCGCTCAAATCGATGCCAATAAAACTGCATTTTATAAAACTGCAGTTTTCATATTCGCCAATGGTAAATGGCTGAACTTGAAAATCAATTTGCTCAAACGCTTGGTCTTCGGTTAGTTTCATAAAGTTTGATTTTAGGATTGCCGTCACTGCGTTCCGGCATCCTTGATGGGGGTATGATAACCACAAATAAAGCCAACTCTCAGGATTGCCGTCACTGCGTTCCGGCATCCTTGATGGGGGTATGATAACCACAAATTATTCCATTTGCTTCGCAAATGTCCTAGGCTTTGGTTTTTTTCACTCGCGATTTCAAGCGGGGCTTGAATCGCTCGCTTATAAAAACCAAAAGCCTCAGCAATCGCTGAGGCTTTATTTGTGGTTGTCGGGAAGACAGGATTCGAACCTGCGACCCCCTGGTCCCAAACCAGATGCGCTACCGGCCTGCGCCACTTCCCGATTTTGTAGTTTGCCGCTTTTTTAAAGTGCGGTGAGGGCGGGATTCGAACCCGCGGTACAGTTTAACCCGTACGGCAGTTTAGCAAACTACTGATTTCAGCCACTCATCCACCTCACCGTCCTTACTCCCTTTTTGGAGAGGGTTGCAAAAATAAGGTGATGCGTCTTAATTCCCAAAAATAAAACGCTTAAAATATTGAGTTTTAAGCGTTTTATTAAAATATTTATTAAAAAGTACGATTCTATTAATAATCAAGGCTTACATAGCAGCCAATTGAACTTTTTGCGTAAGCTCCATCACATTTTCTCTAAAGATAGAATCTGTGTCCATTAGGTCTTTTACCGTTTGGCAAGAATGAATAACCGTGGTATGATCACGACCACCAAAATGCTCTCCAATTGTTTTAAGCGAGTTTTTGGTGAATGCTTTAGCGAGGTACATCGTAATTTGACGTGCTTGTACAATTTCACGCTTACGGGTCTTTTGCAATAATTTATCGTAAGGAACATCGAAATACTCGCAAACCATTTTTTGAATGGCGTCGATTGTAATTTCTTTACTGCTCGTTTTAACAAAGTTGCGAAGCACTTTTTTAGCCAATTCAACATCAATTTCTTTCTTGTTTAAAGAAGATTGAGCCAGTAGTGAAATAAGTGCGCCTTCTAATTCACGAACATTTGTATTAATGTTGTAGGCAACATATTTCACCACTTCTTTAGGCATATCAAGACCATCGTTCTTCATCTTTTTCTCCAAGATTTCGATACGTGTTTCGTAGTCTGGCACTTGTAAGTCTGCACTTAAACCCCATCTAAACCTGCTTAATAAGCGCTCTTGCATACCATCTAAATCTTTGGGAGACTTATCAGATGTTAGTACTAATTGCTTACCGCTTTGATGAAGGTGGTTAAAGATGGCGAAAAATGCATCTTGGCTTTTTTCGGCACGACTAAAGAATTGAACGTCGTCTATGATAAGCACATCTATCAGTTGATAGAAGTGTATAAAATCATTGATGGCATTGTTGCGGCTATGGTCTTGGAACTGATTGATGAACTTTTCACTGCTCACATACAGCACCACTTTACCAGGATGTGTACGCTTTACTTCGTTACCAATAGCTTGTGCTAAATGCGTTTTACCAAGGCCTACTCCACCATAGATTACAAGTGGATTGAATGAATTGGCACCTGGCTTTTCTGCAACTGTTTTACCAGCTCTGCGTGCCACCCTGTTACAATCGCCCTCTATGAAAGATTCGAAAGTATACAGCTGGTTGAGCTGCGGATCAATTTGCATTTTTTTAAGACCTGGAATAACAAATGGATTTTTAACTGGATTATCAATCACCAGCGGGAAATTCATTTCGTTATTGTTGTATGTTTTCATGTTGCTAGCAGGAACATCCATCGAGCCGCTACGGCTGTTGCTATTTCCGCTATCCACCATAATTCTATATTCTAATCTCGCCTCTTTACCTAACTCACGCTTTAATGTTTTGGCTAATAAATTCACATAATGTTCTTCGAGGTACTCGAAAAAGAATTGACTTGGAACTTGGATTAACAATATATTGCCCTTTAACTCTACCGGGTTAATAGGCTCGAACCATGTTTTAAAATGTTGCCACTCGACAATATCCTTAATGATCTTTAAACAATTGCTCCAAACTAATTCAGCACTTTTAGCCATACAAAAACGAACAATTTATAATTAGGTTAACGTATTCTTTTCAGGTCCTCAATATATCCTTTTTTCAACAAAAATTCTAACGAATTTGATAGCTTTCAAAAAGTGTAACGGGACTGCGAATATGTATACTTTATGTTGAAAAAAAAATTTTTTATTTCGTTCTTTTCCCCATTACAAACCAGTGTTCGGATTTTATGTGTTTTTAAGCCCTAAAAACCTACTTTTGAATCCTAAAAAATATACCACTATGTCTTACGAGATTACAGGAAAATTGGTTGCAAAATTTGACATTGTTCAGCGCACAGAAACCTTTAAAACCAGGGAATTTGTGATAGAAAAGACCGAAGACATTGGAGGTCGTAGTATTACTAATTACATAAAATTTCAATGTGTTCAGGACAAAACGGCCATGCCCGACAAGTACAACCTAGGGGATGACGTGCGTGTTCAGTTCAATATCAAGGGGACCAAGTGGGTAAAAGAGGGTAAAGAAAATTTTATTACAAATTTAGACGCATGGCGTATGGAAGGGGTCAAAATTGGCCAAGACAACGCTAATGCCAACGAATATTTTGATATGCCTCCTGCTCAAGACGCAGTTGACGACCTTCCTTTCTAATGCAAAAGCAAGTACAATTACAAGTTACGCCTTCAGAAGCTGCAGATCCTGCTATTTTAAAGCAGTTTGTAGCAAATGCAGGCGGGCATAGCATTACAGCCGTTACAGGCTTTCATATTCTTAAAAAATCGATAGATGCCAGAAGTAGTAAGCAGGTATGGATAAACCTTACTTTACAGGCATTTATTGATGAACCATATACGCCCAGAACCCTTGCCCCTATTCGCTTCAAAGACGTTACGCATGCCAAAAACAAGGTCATAATAGTAGGTGCGGGTCCAGCGGGGCTATTTGCGGCCTTAAAATGCCTTGAACTGGGTATCAAACCACATATTATAGAGAGAGGCAAAGAAGTGAGGGCCCGCCGACGAGATTTAGCTGCACTGAATAAAGAGGGCATAGTTAACCCAGAAAGTAATTACTGTTTTGGAGAAGGCGGCGCGGGCACTTATTCCGATGGTAAATTATATACCAGAAGTAACAAGCGTGGCGATATTAACCGTATCCTTCAACTATTCGTACAACATGGCGCCGAAGAACAAATACTTTATAACGCACATCCTCATATAGGCACCAATAAGCTTCCTCAAATTATTCAGGCCATGCGTACTCAAATTTTGGACGCTGGTGGTATCATTGAATTTGAGCAAAAGATGGTGGACTTTACCATAGAAAATGGTGCCATCAAATCGGTGCAAACACAACATGGCAATAGCATTACTGGAGACGCCGTCGTGCTTGCCACGGGCCATTCAGCAAATGATATTTTTGCACTTTTAAGTCGTAAAAAAATTACGATAGAAGCCAAACCATTTGCACTGGGCGTAAGGGTGGAACATCCGCAAGAAATTATTGACAGGGTTCAATACCACTGCATTTTAAGAGACGAGCATTTACCGCCTGCCTCCTACGGCTTAGTAGAACAAGTGCATGGCAAAGGTGTATTTAGTTTTTGCATGTGCCCAGGTGGTATTATTGCACCAGCTGCTACCAGTGCAGGTCAGTTGGTGGTAAACGGTTGGAGCCCCAGTAAAAGAAACAATCCGTATGCCAATAGTGGCATGGTAGTAGAAGTACAAAAGCAAGATGCACTCGATTATTTTAAAGACACGAACCATAAAAAATTATTGGAATCCATGTTTCCATTGGCACCCATAAATGATCTTGAAAACGATCCGCTACTACTACTCTATTTTCAGGCCATGGTGGAGAAAAAATCTTTTGATGCAGGTGGCGGAAAGTTTGTAGCCCCTGCCAACAGGATGGTAGATTTTTCAAGCAATAAAACTTCTACTACGCTGGCTAGTTGCAGTTACCTGCCCGGGTTAGCCCCGCATAATTTGGAAAACGTTTTGCCACATTTTATTAGAAAAAACTTACAAGACGCATTTGTTGTTTTTGGCAAAAAAATGAAAGGATATTATACCAATGAAGCGCAAGTAGTCGCCACAGAAAGTCGAACATCCTCTCCAGTAAGAATTCCCAGAGACGCTGCTACACTCGCACATCCGGGTATTAACAACTTATATCCTTGCGGGGAAGGTGCTGGTTATGCAGGAGGTATCGTAAGTGCTGCCATGGACGGGGAGCGCGTGATAGATGCTATCTTTTTAAAGCACGTAAAAAGCCATCTTTAACCAGCGTATTTTGCTGATAGGCCCCAAGCTCTTTTTGCAAGTCTTGTCCTAATGAGGGATTTTCAAATGCAGACAAATCTGGCTTACCAGCGTCTACCCAGGCAGTATACCAAAAATCAGCAATCAAATTGGCAGACTCAATTAGCCTTTCATTTACTGTATTTTTTAAAGCAATACCGTATGCTTTTGCAAACGCAAGTGTGTAGGCTTTTGTTTCTTTACCGTACCACATTTTTATTTCGTACTTATCTGCTTCATTAAAGTTTTTAGAAACTTCACGTTCCGTTTCAAGCATAAAACCCACCATATTGTATCCCTTACGCACGGCAGTCCAAATAGCTGTTTGCGGGGAAGATAGATAAGTAGCTTTATGATTCGTGTATAAATTATATTGCGCTATTTCTATTTCAGGAACCGCTGCTTCCCATAAATTATGCAACCCTTTTTGATTTGTTAATTGACCATCGTAATTAACAGTCGTATGAAGTGGCACGTGTGCATCGCCAATATAGTGCCCTAGGTCTGCAGCGTAAAACAAAATACTGTCTTTATTTTTTTGCTTAAAGGCTTCTGTCAATTTAGACTGCATGTACATAACATGATACGGCACGTAACCATATTTTATCAGCGAATCTTTGGTAAATAATGCTACAGCCTTATCCCATTCCATGGGCATTTTACTAGCAGCATCTGGCCCATACATTTCAATATCAATAAAGTGCTTGGTGCCTTCTGTAGGATCGGAATTTCTGCGCTGATCTGGTCTTACGGCGCTAGCAACCACGTTATCTATATGGGTGTAAAAAAAGGATTGTAGTGGAGCCGGTAACTCATAAACGGCTAACTGGTGAATGGTTTTGTGGACCAAAAAACCCCAACTACTTCCAACAATTAATATAACCACTAAGGTTGCTGTTACAATAAGGCTGCGCGTTAATTTCATGTTTCCCAATATTTACTACCACGAAAGTAAGATTTTTGACAACCGCTTGTCATTAAAAAAGCCCATACCTAAAAAATAAAAGCCCAAGCCAAAGGAATTCTTAATTTTAATATTCAAAGTTCAATACATATGCATAATATCTTAGAATTAAAGAACCTTCAAAAACACTACGCCACTCAAAAAGCGGTGGATGACGTTAGTTTTTCTATCGAGCAAGGAAGCATTTTTGGTTTACTAGGCCCTAACGGAGCTGGTAAAACAACCTTACTCCGTATGATAACGGGCATTTTTTACCCTGATAGTGGCGACCTTCTTTTTGATGGCAAACCCTTTGATCCACAAAAAGACTTTATGCATATTGGTTACATGCCCGAAGAAAGAGGATTGTATAAAAAAATGAAAATTGGCGAACAGGCCATGTACCTCGCTCAATTAAAAGGACTCAGCAGATCAGAATCATTAGAGAAAATAAAATTCTGGTTTAAGAAGTTTGAAATGGAAAGCTGGTGGAATAAAAAAGTAGAAGACCTAAGTAAAGGGATGAGTCAAAAACTACAATTTGTAACCACGGTTTTACACGAGCCCAAACTTATTATTTTAGATGAGCCATTTAGTGGACTCGACCCATTAAATGCTAATTTAATTAAGGACGAAATTTATGGCCTAGCGCAAAGAGGGAGCACCATTATATTTTCGACCCATCGTATGGAACAAGTAGAAGAAATTTGCGACCATATCATTCTTATGAACTTGGGTAAAAAAATACTAGACGGCACTGTAACAGATGTTAAACAACAGTTCAAAGAAAATAAATTTAACATTCAATTTAAGGGTCAACCTACCCAGTTAGCGAGCCCTATATTTACCATTGAAAACCAAGAAAAGCAACAATTGATTGTAAAAATTAACGAGGGTTACACAAGCAACCATGTGCTTAATTATTTATTACAACAAGATGTTTTAATTGAACGCTTTAATGAAATTTTACCATCACTAAACGACATATTTATTCATTTAGTAGAGGGCAGCAAAGCCACCACCAGAGCTTTTCAAAACAATTAATTTACACACACATGAATAAGATATTTTTAGTAGCAAGCAGAGAATTTAAAACAAGGGTTCAAAAGAAAACTTTTTTATTGAGCACCATTGGGCTCCCGCTTTTAATCTTTGGATTTTATGCGCTCATGATTTATTTCCAGGTTAAAACCACTGACAATTTTAAGGTAGCCGTTAGTGACCAATCAAAATTATTTAACGGAAAAATTGACGATAAAAAAAGTACCGAAGTGATTTTTAGTTTTATAGATGCAGATACTGCTGCCCTCAATAAAAAACTCAATGAAAAAGAATATGACGCTTATTTGTATGTGCCAAATGATTACGATTTAAAAAAGGGTGAACCGCAAATCTCTTTTAGATCTAGTAAGGCACTTGGCTTAATGACCCGAGATAAAATAGAGGACAGGATCAATAATGCTTTAGAAGAAAAGAAATTGCTGGCACTTAATATCTCTAAAGGTCAACTAGATAGCGCGAAACTTGAAAGCAATGCTATTAGCTTTACAACCAATGATGGTAAAAAAGACAATGAAAGCAAAGTAGGCATTAGTTATGCAGTGGGTATGATTGCTGGATTTCTAATCTATATTATTTTGTTTGTCTACGGTACCATGGTTATGCGTGGGGTGATGGAAGAAAAAGTAAGCCGTATTGCAGAAGTAATCGTAAGCAGCGTTAAACCTTTTGAGTTAATGCTAGGTAAAATATTTGGCATTGGCGCCGTGGGTTTAATCCAGTTTATTATTTGGTTTGTGCTCGTATTTGGACTGCAATTTTTAAT
>JAGWVE010000061.1 GCA_018971025.1 Bacteroidota bacterium
TACTTTTTCGCATATTAAATCGGTGATGAAAACGCCAACTTGGCTCGACCCAGATTTAAAATATCCGCCGTATAAAGGCAAAGGTTGGTTGTTAAAAAAATTAATAGGTTAATGCGTACGCGTTTACAAAATATAAAATCCATGATGATAAAATTTGCGATTGTTTTTGGTGTCATTGTTACATCTGTACTTCTTATGAAAAAGAAAGACATGAGCTATCGGCAATCCATTTTAAAAACCATGTATCCGGTGATTATGTTTCCTGGAAAAATAATGGGGGCTAAAAATGCGGTTCAACTAAATACAGCCAGCAAACAACCTATACAAAGTTTTTATGCGCTTAATGCCGTTTTAAATAATGGCGATTCTATTTCTTTTGAAACTTTTAGAGGAAAAAAAGTATTGCTTGTAAACACCGCTTCTGATTGTGGTTATACGGGCCAGTACAAAGAGCTCGAAGCACTCTATCAGCAGTATAAAAATAATTTAGTGGTGATAGGGTTTCCTGCCAACGATTTTAAAGAGCAAGAAAAAAAATCGGACGCAGACATCGCCACTTTTTGCAAAGTAAATTACGGTGTTACTTTTTTACTCATGCGCAAAGGCTCTGTAGTAAAGGGTTCCGAGCAACAAAGCGTATATCAGTGGCTTACACAACCGGCTGCCAACGGTTGGTGTAGTAAAGCACCCGTTTGGAATTTTTGTAAATATCTTGTAAACGAAGAAGGTGTGTTAACGGCTTACTTTCCGCAAACAGTATCTCCACTAGATGAAGTTGTTACAACACAACTGCAATAAATATAATTAGAGTGGACAGTTTTCGTGGTAGTTTATTAATTCAATGGGGGCTCTTTCTACAATAAAGTCTTTGTATACTTCTGCAATTTCATTCAGTACTTCTTGTACGCCTTCACTTTCTTTGATGGTTACTAGTCTATTTCTGTAATCTTTAATGCCCGGAAGTCCTTTTAAATAGTTGGCATAATGTCTTCTCATTTCATTGATGCCTACCACTGGTCCTTTCCACGCTACCGACTGAATTAAGTGTTGTCTGCAAACCGCTACACGCTCCGCCACTGTTGGCGCTGCCATGATTTCACCGGTTTTAATATAGTGCTTGATTTCTCTAAAAATCCATGGATAGCCAATCGCTGCTCTACCAATCATGACGCCATCTACGCCATATTTATTTTTATACGCAACTGCTTTTTGTGGGCTATCTATATCTCCATTTCCAAAAATAGGAATATGAATGCGTGGGTTGTTTTTTACTTTCGCTATTAAAGTCCAATCGGCTTCACCCTTATACATTTGTGCGCGCGTGCGTCCGTGAATACTGAGTGCTTTGATACCTACGTCTTGTAAACGCTCTGCTACTTCCTCAATATTTTTACTGTCTTCATCCCAACCCAGTCTTGTTTTTACAGTAACAGGTAGTTTGGTGGCTTTCACAACCGCAGATGTTAAGCGTACCATTAAATCAAGATCCTTTAAAACGCCTGCACCTGCACCTTTGCCGGCTACTTTTTTTACAGGACAACCAAAATTAATATCTAATAAATCGGGGTTGGTAACGTCTACAATTTTAGCAGCCAATGCTAAACTATCTTCATCACCGCCAAATATTTGAATGCCCACAGGTCTTTCGTAATCAAAAATATCTAGCTTTTTACGGCTTTTGATGGCGTCTCTAATAAGGCCTTCGCTACTAATAAATTCGGTGTACATTAAATCTGCCCCGTTTTCTTTACAAACCACCCTAAATGGTGGATCACTCACATCTTCCATGGGTGCTAGTAAAAGCGGAAAATCGGGAAGTTCTATTGTATCTATTTTTACCATCTCTTTAATTATTTGTCCGCTCTTTGCCACAAACACTTCAAGTGTTATCTTAGTTCTTTAAACAGCTGTAGCGGGCGCACAAATTTACAAGCTTATTTTTCAACTCATGAAACAAACCTATAGTTATCCTGTTCAATTTATTATTTTAATGGGCCTTTTAGGGGTATTTATGATTGTGGGCACCCTGCTATTAACACTTGTAGGGAGTCAACTACTTGGTTGTAAAATTTTAGAAGTGCCTGCAGCCCTTAATTTACCAGCCAATGCAGGTTTGTCTAAACTGCTCAACTTAGGAGCTACGCTTATTGCTTTTGTTGTACCTGCCATCATTTTTACCCGCATCCAAAAAAAAGATGCACAAAGCACATATAGTGCCCTAGGTTTTGCAACTATCTCTGATGCTAAACTACTGCTCTATACATTGCCCATTACTTATGGTGGTATTTTATTAAGTGGGTCGCTTGCAGAAATTAACCAGCATATTTACTTGCCTGCAGCTTTATTAGAACAAGCTAAAGCACTTGAACAAACGTATAAAACACTAATGCTTAACATGGCACGCATGGACAGTGTATTAGATTATATTTCCGCTTTATTTATTATGGCGTTGGCACCAGCCATTTTTGAAGAAATACTATTTAGATCTACGGTCCAACCACTATTTATTGGTTGGACAAAAAATGTTTGGGTTGGCATTATTATTACAAGTGTATTTTTTAGCGCGATACATTTTTCGTTTTTTGGTTTTTTATCCAGAACGGCACTTGGTATTTTATTGGGTTTACTTTTTTATTACAGTAAAAATATCTGGCTTAGCATTTTTATGCACTTATTGAACAACGGACTCATTGTTACACAGTTGTATATTGTGACCAAGCAAGGAAAGTCCATTGAAAAAGCGATGGATGAAAATATCGCTGTTTGGTGGGGTATTATTGGTCTTGTTGTGCTTTGGTTCTCATTTAAAGCCTTTAAAAAGCATAGCCCAACATTGAGCAATCCGTTGTAACTTTACAATTGTAGCGTCTCACTTTAACGATCCGTTTTTATGTCTTGGGAAAAAATATTTAGTACGCGTGTTTTTGCAGAAGCTTCTATTATTGAGGGCTTACTTGCCGACAACGATGTGCCGGTTCAACTTTTAAATAAACAAGACAGTAGTTATCCAATGTTTGGTGACATACAACTTTATGTGCCGCAGGATATGGTTGTTTTTGCAAGACAACTCATCGATCAACAATCAGAACATCTAGACTTTACCGTATAACAACGCATATGGCATTTGATCTTCAAACTTTTAAAACAAGGGCTTTATCGGCAATTATTTTTGTTGTAGTGATGCTCGGTGCAATTTTTTTTAACATCAATAGTTTTATCCTACTTTTTTTAATTGTACATATGGGTTGCTATATCGAGTATAGCAAACTCATAAAAAAAACACCCGCCATTACAACTACAAAAGCAAAGGTTTTATATAATTTGTTTGGACTTGCATACATGACTACTAGCTTTTTTGCGATTATGCATTTAGCCTCTGCGCATTGGGTTACTATTTTAGGCACCACTGAGTATTATGTTTTACCCATGCTTGTGATTGTGAGTATTTGGATCAATGATACCATGGCCTATTTGGTAGGTTCTTTTATTGGCAAAACGCCGCTTTCGGTGGTATCGCCTAAAAAAACATGGGAGGGAACCATTGGTGGCGCAATACTTGCAGTGGTAGCAGTGGTATTATTGGGTATGGCGTTCACTGGGCTCTCTTATCAAACCCTTATGATTGTGAGTGCTACGTCTGCTATTATGGGTACAATAGGGGATCTGATCGAAAGTAAGTTTAAAAGAATGGCTAGCGTTAAAGATAGCGGCCGTATTATGCCAGGGCATGGTGGTTTTTTTGACCGTTTTGACTCTTTATTACTAGCAGGCCCTAGTGTATGGCTTATGCTAACACTTTTTGCGCAATAGATTTTACTTTACATTTGCAACTCAAATCACAATTATGACAATTCACCGCGAAGGTTTCCGCACAATTGGTATTACGGCGCTAATTTTTGGTCTTATCAATTTAATTTCAATTTCTTACTTAGGAACCTGTTGCCCGGTGATTGCGGGTATTATTTTTGGTGTAACACTTTTCTTGTTTTTATTTATCATTTCATTTTTTAGAATTCCCAATAGAACTTTAACCATCAACGACAATCAAATTATTTGTCCTGCCGATGGTAAAGTGGTGGTCATAGAAGAAATTACTGATGTAGAATATTTTAAAGACAAACGTATTCAGGTGAGTGTGTTTATGAGCCCAGCCAATGTGCACGTGAACAGAAATCCAATGAGTGGTAAAGTGGTGTATAACCAGTATCACAAAGGAAAGTACTTAGTTGCATGGCATCCAAAATCTTCTACCGAAAATGAAAGATGGAGTGTAGCTGTAGAAAATAATCACGGTACTATTTTATACAAACAAATTGCTGGAGCGCTTGCAAAACGTATTTGTAATTATACTACAGTAGGTCAAGAAGTAAAGCAAACCGAAGAGTACGGTTTTATTAAATTTGGTAGCAGGGTAGATATTTTATTACCTGTAGGTACTAAAATTAATGTTGCACTCAATGAGGTGGTAAAAGGTGGTGTAACCGTACTTGCTACTTGGGCTTAATACGATTCTCTTTTTATAAATCCCCTAACTGAGGCCTTAATACAATATCTTCTGCAACAGCTGCATCCGATAAGGAAGCCGCTGCAATAATCATAGTTGCAACATCAGCCGCTTCCATAATTCTTTTAGGATCAACACCTGATCCATCCCAACTTGCCGTATAAACAGCGCCAGGATAAACACCTGTAACCTTTATACCGTGTGGCTTTAATTCTTCGCGTAAATTTTTTGTAAATCCAGCTAATGCAAATTTGCTAATACTATAGCTGCCGCCATTGGCATACGCATGTATAGATGCGATGGAGCAAATATTAAAAATATGTCCTTTTTTAGCGGACATCATAGGCGCAAGTAAAGCTCTTGTTAAATGGTATGCACTATACAAATTGCTTTCGATCATCGTAGCAAGTGTGCCAGGCGCTTCGTTATAAATACTTCCTGGTACAAAATGTCCAGCATTATTAATAATGATATCAGGCGTTCCTTTTTCTAAGCACCAAGCTGCAAAAGCATGAACATCCGCTTCGTTAGACATATCGGTGGGTCTTGCTTTAATGGTAGCATCTGGGTAGGCAGTTTGTAATGCAGCAACAGTGTCATATAAAGCTGTTTCACCTCTACTACAAAGTAGGAGGGTGTACCCTTTTTGTGCAAATGCAGTGGCTACTGCTTTTCCAATACCTTTAGAGGCGCCAGTAATTACAACTATCATACTACGAAGTAACATATTTTTTGTGTAAAACTGCTTTAACTTTACCCCATGAAATACCAACACCTTTTCTTTGACCTAGATCATACCCTTTGGGACTTTGAAACCAATGCCAAAGAAAGCCTACAAGACCTATATGCAGCGCATAACTTGGCAAGTAGGGGTGTAGAAAGCTTTGATCATTTTTTTGATCATTATAGCGCACACAATCACCGCTTATGGGATAGGTATACCAAGGGTTTTATTAAACAAGAAGAATTAAAGTGGAAGCGCATGTGGCTTGCACTTTTAGAATATAAAATCGCAGATGAAACATTATCGAGGCAAATGTCAATCGATTTTTTAGAAATACTTCCTACAAAAAAAGCATTGTTTGAAGGTGCTACAGAGCTACTCACTTATTTGCAAGCAAAAGGATATCAGATGCACCTTGTAACCAATGGATTTGAAAATGTGCAACACCATAAAATTAAACATGCAGGACTTGCTGGTTACTTTGGTGCTGTAATTACTTCAGAAGCAAGTAATAGCTTAAAGCCCAACAAAGAAATTTTTGATTATGCGTTTGCTAAAACTGGCGCTACGGCTACTAATAGTATTATGATTGGTGATAATCAAGACGCGGATATTAAAGGAGGCATCAACGCTGGCATGGATACGATTTTTGTAAATCATATTGGCGCCACTCCTCATGTGCAAGCCACTCATGAAGTTTTTGATTTACCTTCTATTGCTAAACTTTTGTAGTTATATATATCCATAAAAAAGCCGCTAATTTGTTAGCGGCTTTTTTTAAACAACAAATTGTGTAATTATTTTTTTACAACAGTTGCTGTTTTAGTGTCTTTTTTGCATTTAGCACAGTTTTTACCACATGCTTTTTTCTCTTCTTTTTTGCATTTGCTGCAATCTTTTTTGCCATCACAAGCAAATACAGCACCGGTAGTTAGTAAAGCTGCAACAGCGAGCATCATTATTTTTTTCATAAAAATTGTTTTAAAGGTTTGATAGTACTATAAAGTTAGGCAATAGGTAAATATAAGACCTCTGTTTTCTGTTAAATTTTAGCGTTAACTTAGGCTTATTAAAAGCATATTATGGGCTTCTACAAGCAACTGCTAACTTTAACCTGCCTTTTTATTAGCCTCTTTAGTTTTGGTCAGGGCCAAACAAATAGAGAGTCTTGGATACGGGTAAATCAGCTTGGATATACCCCCATGGGTTTAAAATCGGCGGTATGGTGCAGTACATCAGAAGCATTGCCTAGCCAGGTACAATTAGTAAATACGGTAACTAATAAAACAGTATTGGTCATATCTGCCATCGAATCTTTTGGAGCGTATGGTCCTTTTTCAAAAACGGCAAGAATCAATTTCTCTTCTTTTGTAACCCCCGGCAGCTATGTTTTAAAAACTAATACTGCAGTATCACCGGTATTTTCTATTGGCGCAGATGTTTATAAGGGCGCTGCCGATTTTTGTTTGCGTTATATGCGTCAACAAAGAACTGGATTTAATCCTTTCTTAGATGACAGCTGTCACACAAGAGATGGTTATACTTTGTATGGCCCAATGCCCGATAGTACCCATATAGATGTGGTGGGTGGTTGGCATGATGCTAGTGATTATTTACAATATACAGCTACCTCTGCAAATGCAACCTGGCATTTACTTGCAGCCTATCGTGATTTTCCAAAGTCGTTTACGGATCAAACACTTGCTAACGGACTGGTTGGTAAAGATGGCATACCAGATGTTTTAAATGAAGCCAATTGGGGATTGGCATGGTTAACAAAAATGAATCCTGCACCCAATATTTTATTCAATCAAATTGGTGACGATAGAGATCATGTTAAAATGCGCATGCCCGGTATGGATACCAATTATTATGGAAAAGGTTTTGAGCGCCCTGTCTATTTTATAAATGGTAAACCACAACAGCGAGGTAAATTCATGAACGCTACAACCGGCGCTGCATCTACGGCTGGTAAGTTTGCAAGTAGTTTTGCATTGGCTTCTGATATTTTTCGTTCTCAAAATAAATCACGCTCAGAAGTATATAAGCAAAAAGCCATCGATGCATTTGCGTATGGAACAAAGCTGCCAGGATTTACACAAACCGTTTCGGTTAAATCGCCTTATATCTATGCCGAAAACAACTGGGTAGATGATATGGAACTTGCTGCTGCTAGCGTTGGCAACATCACAAATAATGCTGCCTTTTATTCAACAGCCATAAAATATGCAGGCATGGAACCTGTAACGCCATGGCTTGGCAAAGACACGGCTGCACATTATCAGTGGTATCCATTTATAAATTTGGGTCATTATGAACTTGCAAAAAAGCTAAAAGGGATACAAAAAAATCAGGTTATTGATTATTATAGATCAGGTATAGAATTGGTTTGGCAAAAGGCAAAACAAAACGCTTTTTATAGAGGGGTACCCTTTATTTGGTGTAGTAATAATTTAACGGTAGCGTTTGCTATTCAATGTTATTGGTATCATGCATTAACAAAAGATACTAGGTATGAAAGTTTAGCACAGTCAAATATAGATTGGTTGTTTGGCTGTAACCCTTGGGGCACTAGTATGGTATATGGTTTGCCCGCAAATGGCGATACTCCTTCAGATCCGCATAGCGCCTTTACGCATTTGAAAAATATTCCAATAGATGGAGGACTTGTTGATGGTCCTGTATATACTTCTATCTATAAAAATTTAATTGGTATCCAATTAACGCATGGCGACACGTATCAAAAATTTCAGAGCAATTTAGCAGTCTATCATGACGACTATGGCGATTATAGTACCAATGAGCCTACCATGGATGGAACGGCTTCTCTCATTTATTTATTGGCTGCAAAAGATAATGAAGCAAAGCATCATGTGTACGATGCAGGCACTATCATACGTGCGGATACGAGCTTAAAAAATATCTATTTAATTTTTACTGGAGACACCTATACCGAGGGGTTGTCTGAAATAGCTACTACCCTACAAAACCAAAAAATAAAAGGAAGTTTCTTTTTTACTGGAAATGTATACAAACAAAAAAGTAACCTCCCTATTATTAAAAAAATCTACAACAGTGGTTCTTATATTGGTCCACATTCTAATGGGCATTTACTTTATAATGATTGGAAGCAGCGCGATAGTATGCTTGTAACGAGTGATTCTTTATTGCAAGACCTAGCCGAAAATGAAAAAGTGATGGAACAATTAGGAATCAAGCATGCTGTAAAATGGATGGTGCCACCTTATGAATGGTGGAATCAAGAGGTTGCCAATACCCTTGCTAAAAAAGGATATCGGCTGCTTAGCTTTACCCCTGGCACCACTACCAACGCAGATTATACAGACCCGTCTATGGGAACTAGGTATAAAAGTTCTGCTAGTATAATAGCAGCTTTAGATCTTTTTGAAAAAACAAAAACCTTGAATGGTGTGGTACTACTCATACATATTGGAACAGATCCTAAAAGAACAGATAAATTATACAAACAACTACCCTCAATTATTAAGAAGTATAAAAATCTAGGCTATCAGTTCGCGCCAATAGATTTGATTCAGTAATCACCATTTTTCATCGTCAGGGATTTTGGATGGGTCCATTTTATATTTTTCTCTAGAAGCTTTTGCTGCCGCAATGCGTTCAATGATTAGGGCTGCAATGATATTTGCGGCGTCTACTCCCTTATTTTCTGCTAGTAGTTGGGTCAATTTTTTTTCGCTCACGTCTAAGCGGTAAAGTACCAACAACAGTTTTTTAAAGTCTTGGGTGATCCATTCGTTGATGAGCTTTGTTAAGGCAGATGGGTCGAGTTTTTCAATGGTTTCGAGGCTTAATTCCATACTATTAAATTACACATACTTTTCTATCACACCTAGTCCAAATAATGCAAAGTCATATTTTACGGGATCTTTTGGATCAAGTGTTTTAAGGTACTGCGTAAGTTCAAGTCCAGCTTGCCAGTCTATTTTAGTTCGTTCTAATAACTGAAATCTTTTAGCAACCCTAGCAACGTGTAAATCTATTGGGCATATCAGCTCACTAGGTTTAATGGTGTTCCAAATGCCAAAATCAACGCCTTTATTGTCTTTGCGAACCATCCACCTGAGGTACATGTTAAGACGTTTACAAGTAGAACCTTTACTGGGTGTAGCAATATGTTTTTTGGTTCGGGGTGGTGCGTCCGGCAATGAAAAAAAGTATTGGTGAAAATGATGTAGCCTTGCTGCGGGATTGTTGTCTGGAGACAAGCAAAAAGCGGCTTCTAAACTTTCGTGTACACTGTAATGTGCTTTTAAAAATTCAATAAAATAGAGTAAATCGGTGGTGTTAAACGTCCGGTGTTTAAATGCCAGTAATTTTTTAAGATCAGATTCTTGATGATCAACACAAAATGCATGCGGTGCATTGTCCATTAGCTGCATCAGCTCTTTGGATTTTTGTATAATGGTGGTTCTGTTGCCCCATGCAAAAATACTTGCAAAAAAACCTGCAATTTCAATGTCTTGCTTTTTTGAAAATAAATGCGGTATACAAATAGGATCGTCTTTAATAAAACTTACCTGGTTGTATACCGCAACTTTTTTATCAAAAAATGCTTTGAGTGAATCTTGGTTTGCTCGGTTATCTCCAGCCATCGCCGTCTAATATATTGCCAATACCACCAAGTACACTTCCTTCTTCTCTTCTAGAAGTTGTAGCGTATTGTAAAATGCGTCCAGCTAAACGGCTAATAGGAAGGGTTTGAATCCAAACAGTGCCAGGCCCTCTGAGTGTTGCAAAAAAGAGTCCTTCTCCACCAAAAATGCTGTTTTTGATGCCGCCAACAAACTGGATATCATATTGTACGCCTGATGTAAAGCCAACAATACATCCGGTATCAATTTTTAATAAATCACCTTCTTGTAATTGTTTTTGTACCACGTGACCGCAGGCGTGTAAAAACGCCATGCCATCACCTTCCAATTTTTCCATGATAAAACCTTCGCCGCCAAATAAGCCGGTACCTAATTTTCTTTGAAACTCGATACCAACACTTACACCTTTAGCAGCGCAAAGGAAAGCGTCTTTCTGACAAATAATTTTGTTTTGAAACCTCGATAAATCAAGTGGAATAATTTTACCAGGATAGGGTGATGCAAAACTTACGGTTTTAACACCTCCTGAAGTATTGGTAAACGCAGTCATAAACAGGTTTTCGCCCACCAATAGGCGTTTACCAGCATTCATTAATTTACCTAAAAAGCTAGACTGTGCATTACTGCCATCACCAAATAGGGTTTCCATTTGAACGCCATCTTCCATCATCATAAATGCACCAGGTTCTGCAATCGCAGATTCGTTCGGGTCTAATTCAACCTCCACATACTGCATTTCTTCTCCGTAGATTTTATAATCGATTTCGTGATTTTGTATCATCGTATTATTTATTAAAACCAGCTACCAACAAAGGTTTCGCCAGCATTTTGTAATCTATTTTTTCTTGCTTTTACTTTTATTTTTTGTTTTATCATTACAGCTACCATCAAAAATAAAAAGATAAATGTAAATGGAGGAATACCTAAAAAGCTAATCCAAGTACCGCCAAACATTTTACGCATCGGTCTGCGAAGACGCTCTGCAATTAAATACATGCTCGGTACAATAATAAGTGTCATGAAAAACGCAAATGCGAGTCCAAATATAATGGTCCAGCTAAGTGGCTTCCAAAACGCAACACTATCACCCCCTAAAAATATATGCGGATTTAGTTCCGAAAATAAAGTGATGAAATTGATGTTAAAGCCAATGGCAATTGGAATAAATCCAAGTATTGCAGCAACTGCAGTAAGTAATACCGGAATAATTCTGGTTTTACCTGC
>JAGWVE010000105.1 GCA_018971025.1 Bacteroidota bacterium
ATACGGTACATGCTTACTTATTTTTGGTACATGATTCTGTAAATCGTTCCTTTTACATCGTCTGATACATAAAGTGAACCATCAGGTCCTTCTGCTAAACCACAAGGTCGGTGCTGTGCATCACGCGGGTTTTTCACCACTGTTTTTCCAGAAAATCCATTTGCAAAAACTTCCCACTTGCCCGTTGGCTTTCCGTTTTGGTAGGGTACAAAAACAACATAGTAACCTTCTTGTGGAAGTGGAGATCTATTCCATGAGCCGTGAAACGCAATAAATGCACCATTCTTGTATCGTGCAGGAAACTGATTGCCGGTATAAAATAATAAACCATTAGGCGCCATGTGACCAGGGAATGCCATGGCTGGATTAATGTATTTATCGTCTACTGTTTTTTTACCATCGCCACCATACTCTGGCGCCATCATTTTTTTACCTTTGATATGATCGTAGTAAATGTAAGGCCAACCTGCATTATCGCCTTTATTAATAGCGTACATTGTTTCTGAAGGGAGCTCTGCACTTATTGTTGTGTCGTATAAATCAGGAAATAAATTGTTGAGCATATCTCTACCGTGCTGGGTAACAAATAATTGATTGAGCTCGTTATTCCAATCAAGTCCTACCACGTTTCTGAGTCCTGTTGCGTACCTAACACCTGTAGCATAGGTTTGGTTTAACTGATCAATTTTAAACTGCCAAATACCACCTGCCGAATCTAGTATCGGACAAGGCATCATGCCCATAGAGCCTTTGGTACGATCTTTTTCTTGACATGCATTTGATGGCGCTCCAATATTCACATAAATATTACCTGCATTATCAAGTGTAATTGATTTTGAATTGTGTTGTCCTTTATCTACAAGTCCGGTAACAAGTTTTTCACTTGCATTTTCATCTATCACATCACCAGCTGCGTTTAAAGCATATTTAAATATTTCTGTATTAGAAGCAGCATATAAATAATTGCCTTTGATAGCAATACCGGTACCAATATAATTAGCAAACGTTGTTTTCGTTTCTGCTCTGCCATCACCATCGGTATCTTTTAAAACAACAATACCTTTTCCATTATCTAATCTTTCGAGTTTTGCATAAATAGCACCTTGTTTGTTCACTGCAATATGTCTTGTGCGACCTACATTGTCTGCAACTTTTAAGGCAGAAAATCCAGTTGGTAATGTTAAACCTGCATTGTCTGTGTCTGCTTTAATATTTTGTGCAGAAGCACTTACGGCAGCTAATAACATCGAAACAAATAAGCTTGAGAAAAACCTAAAAAGTGTAACTTTTTTCATGGTATTTAAATTGGTGTATAATTAAGACCCTAATATAATTATTATTTAAACGTAAATTTCATTTTGTTTACCTGTTGTACCAGGCCTGCATGGCATCTATAAGCAAAGTATTTTCTTTTTCGGTGCCAATGGTTATTCGAAGGCAGTTTTCACAAAGCTCCACGCTACTGCGGTCTCTTACCACTATTTGCTGTGTTAACAAAAAATCATAAACGGCTCTAGCATCTGCTATTTTCACAAGTAAAAAATTAGCATCCGAAGGATACACTTTTTCTACGGTTGGCATTTGTCTGAAAACATTTGCAAGGGCATCTCGCATGTCCACAATTATTTTAATCATATCATTTACCTGCCCTACTTCTTCTAATGCTTTAAGCACGAGTTCTTGGGTTGCCGTATTAATATTATAAGGTGGTTTTACTTTGTCTAAAATAGAAATAATGGCTGTAGAGGCAAATGCCATACCAAGTCTTAAACCCGCAAGACCCCAGGCTTTACTTAAGGTTTGCAACACTACAAGGTTGGGATAATCTTGCAACTCTTGAATAAAAGATTTTTGTTTCGAAAAATTAATATAAGCTTCGTCAATTACCACTAGGCCATTAAAATTATTGAGCACCATTTCTATGGATGCTCGCTCAATAGAATTACCAGTGGGATTATTAGGCGAGCAAATCCAAATAATTTTTGTGTTGGGGTCAATTAAATTTTCGAGGTGGATAAGATCCAACTGAAAATCTGGAAGTAAAGGCGCTTTTTTTATTTGTACATTGTTAATGTTAGCCGACACTTCATACATACCGTAGGTTGGCGGACAAATAATAATATTGTCCTTACCAGGCTCACAAAAACT
>JAGWVE010000011.1 GCA_018971025.1 Bacteroidota bacterium
TTCGCAAACCGCAATACATTTTTTCTAACTCCTGCTTTTTTCTAACCTCTGCAATTTTCTAACGCAACCCAATGAAAAAAATAACTACAATCATAAGTAACAAATACCTGCTTGCAGGATTATTTTTTATTGTATGGATGTTATTTTTTGACCAGCGCGATTATTTTCAGCAAAAGGAAAGAATGGCTGAACTTCAAAAATTAGAAGCCAAAAAAAAGTATTACCAGGAGCAAATTGAAAAAGCCAAAAAAGAGCTTGCCGATTTGCAAAATGATCCTGCGGCCCTCGAAAAATTTGCCCGCGAACGCTACCTTATGAAGCGCGATGGCGAAGATGTTTACATTATTGAAGATTCTTTAGCCGCCACAAAATAAAGGAAGGCCCTATCTCGTTTATAAGGGGTATGGAAACGTTTAAAGAGGAAGATCTGCTATTATATCTCTACCAGGAGTGCCCCAAAGCTACTACGCAGGCCATCCATACTGCATTAGAAGAGGGAAATTATGAGCTCGAAGAACAGTTAAAAACACTTCGAAGATCCATTGCCCAATTAGGCGCCTTAGAACTTAAAAGACCCTCACTTTTTTCGTTAAAAGCGGTTAAAAATTATTCTCAAAAAGTAGTGGATTAATCCTTTCCATGACTAAAAAAGAAAGATACGCCGGAGTCATTGCCTATTTTGAAGCGCAAGTGCCTATCGCAGAAACCGAGCTCGTTTACAACAATCCCTTTGAATTATTAGTAGCCGTTATTTTATCGGCTCAGTGCACCGACAAACGCGTGAATCTTACTACGCCATCTATTTTTGCAAAATTTCCTACGCCACAAAAAATGGCAAAGGCAAGTTTTGATGAAATGTTTGCACTTATCAAAAGCATCTCTTACCCAAGCAATAAGTCTAAGCATTTAATTGGCATGGCTAATTTGCTACTGTCAAAATTTGGAGGCCAAGTACCTATGACGGTAGAAGAATTAGTAGAGCTCCCGGGCGTGGGTAGAAAAACGGCCAATGTAATTACCAGTGTTATAGATCAGCAACCCAATATGGCCGTGGATACGCATGTGTTTAGGGTAAGCAAAAGACTAGGGTTGGTGGCACAAAAAGCGAGTACGCCCCTTGCCGTAGAAAAAGAGCTCATAAAAAATATTCCTTCTGAACTGGTGCATAAAGCACATCACTGGCTCATACTACATGGCAGGTACACTTGTCTTGCCCGAACGCCAAAATGCAACAGCTGTGGGCTGCAAGCAAATTGCCGTTATTACAATACCAAGGTATTAAAAGTCAAATCCTAAAGAGAAGTAGTAGATAGGCTTTCCTTTAAATACGCCCTTCATTGGCCATGCAGCGTCTAGTTTCATAAAGTAGCCAAGTAGCGTACTTCTTACACCAAAACCATAACCGCCAGCAAAAGGACCAAGTCCGCCTGCATCAAGTTTTACCACCACTGGGGAGTTGGCATCACTAATGACATCACCTGGGCGTTTAATGCCGTTGTACTTTCCGTTCCATGCAGTGCCTAAATCAATAAACTGCGTGATTTGGAAGTTGCGAATAAATGCATTGTTGATGGGTTTGTTAAATATCGTCGCAAACAAAGGAAGTCTAAATTCGGAATTGATGACAAAAGCATTGTTGCCGTTTGCAATATTTTGTTGGTAGCCTCTCATGTTAACAGCAAGTGATTGAAACGCATAGCTCTGATCGAGTGCTGGAAAATTTTGACTGTTAAACTTAGGATTGATCCAACTATCAACACCTCCTAGGTAGTAGATAATTTTTTGTCCGCCCCACGAAAAATCGGCAGCAGCTCTTCCGGCCCAAATAAAATTTCTATAAATTTTATAATAGTAACGTGCATCAAATCCTAGGTTAAGTGTTGCCTTGCCATTGTTTAATTCTGTTTTTAATGTTGGCATATTAATGTCTAAGAAAACTTTATAACGAAGGCCGTTCCAAATATTTTGTGTTGTATTAATGGTATTGTCGTGAACATACTCGAGCCTAGAAACAATATATTTACTAATGGTATCATGGTAAGCAAGTGCACCGGGGTCTGGATAACCCACACTGTTATCGTAAGGTTTTAAAATACCTCTATCAATACGAAGACCAAAAGTGGCGCGCAAACTTTTTACCTCATTAAAAGGATACGCCACATTACCTTGGTATAAATTGGTAATGAGCATATTACTAAATGGTGTATTAAAGTAGTTGGTAACGTTGCTTCTATAATAGGTAACGCCCCAGTCTAACCTTTTTCTAAAGTTTTGGTAACTAAAAATGATGTCTTTGTCTTTTAAGTCGGTGCCAAAACGAATACCACCCATAAATTTCTGGTCTTCCAATAAATCACTGGTACCTACGCGTAAGTTAAAGTTGAAATTATTACCATTGTTTAGTTGAATAGGGCCTGCGCCACCTGCATAGGGCTGGTATCTATTGAGTAATAAATTATTTGAAAACCCACTTAAAATATAATCACTACTAAATTTAAGTCGGTAATCAAAAAGCCTTGTATCACTTAATATATTTTTTGCTTTAGCGCTTAGCAGCTCCGCCTTTTTAACAGCAAAACTATCAACGGGCTCGTCCGAAAATTCAGATTGGAATAAGTTAGCCTTTGCAACAGTATCTCTGTTTTTCTTGTACACGATTGCTTTTCCTTCTGCTGCTCTAATATCATCCATTACTTTTTTCATGTAAGTAGTGGGTCTTAGATTGAGGTTTCTCTTTTTTAGTGCAATAGAATCTACGCGTAGTTTGTATAAAAATTTATAATCGCCTTCGCGCCTTACTTCGCTCACCTGACCTTTATCACCAGCGATTCTTGTTTCTAAAAGTGAGCTTTGGTAATTGGTAATTGGAAAAATGTAAGTAGAATCTTTGTATACCTGGAAATAACTAATGCTATCCGGCTTTTCTCTTTGCCAAGCATTTAGGGTAGAGTCAATTTCTTTTGGTGAAGCGTTGCGTAACATATCATCACCAATATGATACAGCGTGTCTAGTCCATTTCTTTGGGTCGCAAAAAATCCAGCCCATCTGTTGCCTACACCGTTTTCGTCCGCTACAAACGTAAAGTGATTGGTGTTATAACCCATTGGGTAACTAGCGTTTCCGTATTTTAAATTGGTAAGCTGTGTAATTTGTTTGTTTTTACTATTGTTTAAATAGTCCACCATAAACACATTGAAATGGTATTTGCTAGGAATAGCCGTATCGGTATTAGGTGCGTAAGGGCTTGGTCTATTGGAAGCAAATAAAATGCCTGATTTATTCGGAAACGATACAAAACTTGGATGTATATCGTCGTATACATCATCTGTAAATTGTGTTAATTGGTTTTCTTCAATTTTATAGGTGTAAATATCGGTGTGACCATTTTTTGCAGCACTCATGACTACATTGTTCGCATCAAGCATATAGGATGCGTCTAAAATTTGGTCGATACCAGCAATTTTTTGTTTGAATCTTTTGATATGGGTAACCACGTCGTACACAAACATTTTAATGCTGCCTTCTTCCGTATATATCACCAGTAATTTGGTGCCTTTGTTATCCCAAGCCATAATCGGATAGTTGGGATTGATATCTCCCTGATTGGTTCTTACGCCAGATTTTAAAAGCACACGACCATCGTAAAAATTTTCCATCAGCTTTACACTGTAAATACCTCTGTTAAATTCTACTACCGCATAATTGCTGCTTTTGGGATTTGGGTTGGCTTGAAATCTGAAATAATCTTTTTTAGAAACGTCTTCCGAAATATTCAATTGACCTTTTGGTGAATTTTTTCTTTGACGAATATCTTTAGCGTATTTCTCTTGTTCAAACTCCATGAAATCAGATAAGATTTCTTTAAATTTTTTCTTGCAAACTTTTAAACAAGCGCTGTTTAAATTTTTATAAATCCTCGCTAAGTAAAGTAGGTAAGTGATGTTTTCTTTTCTATATTTCTCTCCAACATAATTCCAAAATGCATGACCTGCAAGGGTTGGTTTGTCAAATGCAAATTGATAAAAAGTATTGTAGACACCACTTAACATGGCACTTTTAAGTGCATCATCTTTTTCTACGCTCCAATTTTCTGCAGCGTACGCCACGTAGCCATCAAGCATCCATTTGGGTAAATCTAGCAGTGCTTGGTTACTTGCAAATTCTCCAATGTCTTCACCAAAGAGTAAATTGTCGGATAAAACTTTTGCAATACCTTCTTTGATTTGTCTTTTTAAGTTGGCGTGGTTGCCATCAAAGTATACAACAATTTTATTGTTTACAAGCTTAGTAAGACCACCAGCACTTTGCCAATCAGAACCAAGTCCAATATTGCTACTCTTGTAATCATCATAATTACTGTACACAATAATATTAGCCCTACGTTGTAAAGAATATTCAACAAAATTTTCAATACCGCCTAATTCCTGCTCCGCCACCTGTGCCACATACTTGCCCAGCTCTACGCCACCTTGTGAAGTGTAGGTATTAAAATTGGGGGATTGATGAAACTTCCATACCAATTTTTTATATTGTACTCTGTTTTTACCAAACTCAACAGCATTTACCTGCGCTTGGCTAAAAATCACCAAACTACTCATGATAAAAATTAGTCCTATTCTTTTCAATTTCATATCCGAACTTTAGTGTTTTAAAATTAGTCAATTACCTTGTAAAATTTTCATAAAACGCGCATGATCCATATCAAAGCCTTCACTTTTAGCCCAATTTCAGAAAATACCTATGTTTTATACAATGACAAGGGCAAAGCTATCATAATAGATCCTGGATGTTACTTTCCCGCAGAACAAGAAACGTTAAAAAATTTCATCACAGATACTGGTTTAACGCCCGTGCAGCTCCTCAATACCCATTGTCACCTCGATCATGTGTTTGGCAATAAATGGGTGCATGAAACCTACGGGCCAGAACTTTTTATTCATCCAAACGAAGCTTCCATGCTAGAGTTGGCGCCTATTTCTGGGGAACGCTGGGGTTTGCCCTTTCAAAACTATACGGGACCGCTACATTTTTTAAATGATGGTGACACCGTTTTGCTAGATGATACTGTCATTCAGGTGATTTTGGCCCCTGGGCATTCTCCGGGAAGCATATGCTTTTACCTGCCTAATCAAGGTGATTTAATTGGTGGGGATGTTTTGTTTAGAGGCAGCATTGGCAGAACTGATTTGCCGGGTGGCGACAGTGAAACCTTGTTAACGAGTATTCGAGAAAAACTTTGGGTACTACCCGATGAAACCGTTGTGTATTCGGGCCATGGTATAAAAACCACCATCGGCTACGAAAAACGAAACAACCCTTTTTTATAAAGTTGGCTTGCCCGCCGTAAAGGCCTTCAAAAGTAAGAGCCCTATGTTTTTATGCGGTGGAATATAATCTTGAAAACTGCTTTTTGCCGAACCCTTTAACTGTTCGTTCAATTGTTTCCAGATATCTGGCCATACTAAATCCTGCCCTTTTTCCAGCGCTGCAGCTATATGGCTCAAAATTGCAGCATTGATGACGCCTTTTCCTATTTGCTTAGAGGAAATTACCTGTGCTTGAGGCGCGCGACTGAGTACGGCCGCTAATTTTTGATACCCGCCACAACTTCCTAGTAGCACAAGTTTTGCGCTACTATCGACGCTTGCAATGGTATGGTTGGCATAATAGCTATGGCCTCTATGAACGAATATAGTAGGGATTATTTGTTGGGCATTTAAATGACGCGTTAAACTGTCTTGTGCCTTTAGGTCAAGCTCGGTTTTTTCGTCGAGTGGTGTGTTGGCATAGATACTCAGTTTCCCATTGCTGCTACTTACTTCGGTCCAATATTTTTGTTTGTTTATTTTCCAGCCAGGCTTGTTAAAGCTATTGACAAATGCATTAAATATTTGCGCGCCATCTTTATCGCCATAAAAATATTGTCTAATAATAATTTTGTGTTGACTGTTTTGTAATGCTTGAAAACCAAGTAGCGTTGCTGCATCCACAATCCTGTTGTTTAAAATGTTTGATGGATTGTTTGTTACATATGCACTACAAAGTGTGTCAAGTATTGCATATAGCGCGCTTTTTTTATTTTTTCTAATTTCTGTGCGTAGTAAATTTTGGATGCTGGTATCTGTGATACTTGAAAAAGCGCTAGCAACATCCACTGCATCTTCTAGCGAAGGAGATGTATCTAAATCACTTGCAAAGCTTTGCATATAATAGGTGCGTGCATTTGTAGGCATATGCGCTAAAAAATCTTGTAGCGTATTATAGTTGGCAGCGATACTAATAAATTTTCTAAAATAATCTTGATGTACCATTTCAAATAAAACACTAGTACTGGTGCTGCCTAATTTTTTAATAATAAGCGGATAGACGCCTGCTACAAAGCTTGAAGTATAGAGTTCGTCAGCACCCAGCACTGCTATATAATAAAGTGCTTCTGGAGATAAGTTTTCTAGTTTTTTAAACCTGATATTTGCGGCTTCGGTTTGGTGTAAACCATTGATATCATTCACATACAGCTCCATCACACGGCTTTTAAGTTTTGTTAAAAGCGCTGCTTCTGCCACCAGTGTTTGACCTTCTTTTTTTCTTTGCACCTGTGCAATTCTAGTTCGCACCAATAATGAAAAATAATTTTGTGCTTGGTCTTCGGTTATCAGGGGTGTAATGGTGTCGATGCTCATCCGTTTTGTATACAGCTCGTCTAAAAACGGGAAATAATAACGTCCCGTTTTCATAAAAGCAAGCCTGCCAATCCATGTTACAAGTGGATGATGGATCGACTGTATTTTTTTACCTAGTGCACTGGGGGCTGCTGCATAATTGTATACCATTTCCGCATTGTTAAAAGCGGCTGCAATGAGTAAACTATCGGCGTATCTGTTGGTTGAAATGTCGGCCCCTTGTTTGTCGAGTATTTGTAAAATTTGACCTGGGTTGTTTTGGCAGTTTTTTAAAACGAGTATATCTCTTGCTGCAGCATAGCCAATATTATCTGTAAAACTTCCTGTAGCAAGTATACAATTTCCTATGGCACTGTTTTCGTTTTCAATAACAGTACTCATGTTAAGCCCTCTAGCACTTAAGCGCATAGCAGTATTAAATACTTTGATGCCAGCAACTATTTCTACGGCATTCATTTTATTTAATTTGAGCTGGGTATTAAATTCAAATAGTAAATTATGAATGCCGCGTAACCATTTAAATTTTTCATTATCCGTTTTAACCGCAGACGATTCTATCCATTTTCTGGCGTCCTCAATCAGGGTGTGCAATTGATATATTGAACTTGAATCCTGTGCGGTAGCAAACTCGTTTACCAGGTCTTTTTCAGACTTCACAATATAATCGTGACTTAATTGCCTGATGGCTGGAATGGGTGGCATTTCGTTTTGGCCCGCAACAGTTTGTGCACTTAGGCTAACGCTGCATACAACCGCTAAAAGCCAGATGCTTAATCGCAAAGGAGCTATTTTAGATATGTTAGCCTTAGTATTCATGGTAGAACCTTGTAAAAATACAACCTTATAACCCAGTTGGAGGCTTATTTTGTTAAAGCCAACCTAAAAGGCTTAACAATTACATAATATTCTTAAAACATGGCTTTACCAATCTTTAAAATTAAATTTGTGTAAATTATTATAGCGCCATGGCTGCTGCCCCCATTAAAAAAATATTGATTGCCGACGACGAACCCGATATTTTAGAAATAGTGGGCTATAATTTACGCAAAGAAGGCTATGAGGTTCATACGGCTAAAAATGGCGATGAAGCAGTTGATCTAGCAAAAAAAATTAAACCAGACTTACTTATACTGGATATCATGATGCCTAAAAAAACGGGCATCGAAGTTTGTGAAATTTTACGTGCTCAAACGGCGTTTAAAGAAACGCTCATCATTTTTTTAACAGCTATGAGTGATGAGGCTTCACAAATAACAGGTCTCGAAATAGGTGCAGATGACTATGTCAATAAACCTATTTCTCCTAAAGTACTTGTTAGTCGTGTAAATGCACTCTTTAGAAGGGTTTTACCCAAAGACGCTTCTACTATTTTACAGTTTGGATCTATGCAAATTGATACCGTTAAATTTATGGTTACCATTAGCGGCGAAGAAAAAGTATTGGCTAAAAAAGAATTTGAATTGCTACACTTGTTGGCATCAAGGCCAGGTCGCGTTTTTTTACGCAACGAAATACTCTCACAAATTTGGGGTAACGAAGTGATTGTTGGAGACCGAACAATTGATGTACATATCCGAAAAATCAGACAAAAATTAGGGCTTGATTGTATTACCACTGTTAAAGGCGTGGGATATAAGTTTGATTTGCCTTAATTTGCAGTATGAAAAACCTTTCCATTCAGCAGTTGGCAGCCTTTGCTGCAGCTATTATTGCGCTTAGTTTTTCTGTTATCATAGGATTTATTTACCATAGCTGGGTTCAGTTTGCCATTACGTTTTTTATTGCAGGTATTGCCTCTTATTTATTAATCCGTTATGTTTTTGAGATTTTTGTAAACCGCAAAATCAAACTCATTTACAAACTTATTTACCAAACAAAAGCCACTAAAAGAGAAGAGACTTATTACAAATATATTTTACCAAAAAAAGAACTGGATGAGGTAGGAGACGAAGTTGTGCAGTGGGCTGAGCAGCGAAGCGCCGAAATCGAGCAACTTAAAACCAACGAAAATTACCGCAAAGAATTTTTACAAAACTTATCGCACGAAATTAAAACACCCATTTTTGCGATTCAGGGCTATGTAGATACTTTATTAGATGGCGCACTAGAAAGCCCGGAAACGGCCGTTCGCTTCTTAAAAAATGCTTCTAAAAATGTAGACCGGATGGTGAATCTGGTTAAAGATCTAGATGAAATTGCAAAGCTTGAAATGGGAGAACAGCCGCTCAACAAAGACTTTTTTATTGCTCAAGATTTAATCAAAGAAGTGTTTGACGCTTTGTCTATTAAGGCCGCCAAGCAAAATATAAGTTGCAGTTTCAAAAAAGGATCTGAGGGTCAAACCATGGTGTTTGCCGACAAAGAAAAAATCAGACAAGTACTTAATAATTTAGTGGTCAATGCTTCTAAGTATGGAAAGCAAGACGGATCTATTGTAGCTAGTGTGTACAAAACAGACCCCGATCATGTACTTATTGAAATTAGTGATGACGGCATTGGCATTGCAGAAGAACATTTATCCCGCATTTTTGAACGCTTTTATAGAACCGATAAAGGACGTAGTAGGGATGCAGGTGGCGCCGGCATTGGACTTGCGATATGCAAACACATTGTGGAAGCGCATGGTCAAACCATACATGTACGCAGTAAATTAGATATTGGTACTACTATTGGTTTTACGCTTGCAACCAGCGCATAATTCTTTTTCTTTATTCCCAATCTCTGCCTAATTTGCAGGCATAATACGCATATCAAATGGCAAAAATTTTAGTAACGGGTGGTTGTGGTTACATTGGCTCTCATACCATTGTAGATCTATTAGCAAATGGTTTTGAAGTTATTTCAATAGACAATTTTTCAAGGTCTTCTAATTATGCAGTTGCAGCCATAGAAAAAATTACAGGTAAGCGTGTTAAAAATTACGAAGTAGACTTAAAAAATTTTGACGATACACTGGCGGTTTTTCAGGAAAACCCTGATATCGCTGGTATCATTCACTTTGCAGCGTATAAAGCAGTAGGTGAGTCGGTACAAGAGCCTTTGTTTTATTATGAAAATAATATTGGATCACTCGTAAACATTTTAAAGTGTGTGCAGGAATTTGATATTCCTCATTTTGTCTTTTCATCTTCATGTACCGTGTATGGCAATCCGGATGCATCACCAGTAACTGAAAATTCAGAAGTTAAAAAAGCAGAATCGCCTTATGGTGCAACCAAGCAAATGGGTGAAGAAATACTTCAAAACATTGCTGCTGCGGGCGGTGCAAATGTTATTTTGCTTCGTTATTTTAATCCAGTAGGTGCACACCCTTCTGCACTGATAGGTGAACTTCCTATTGGTAGACCACAAAACTTAGTACCTGCTATTACGCAAACAGCCATAGGTAAACTACCTAAAATGATGGTGTATGGCAATGACTATCCAACACGTGATGGTAGTTGCATCAGAGACTATATTCATGTTTGTGATATTGCTAGCGCACATACACTTGCGCTACAATATTTATTAGCAGATAAAAATGCTGAGGCCTGTGAAGTATTTAATTTAGGAACAGGAAATGGTATTTCTGTACTTGAAGCCATTCAAACTTTTGAAGCAGTTAGTGGGACTGCACTAAATTATGAAATCGGTCCACGCAGGGCTGGCGATATTGTGGCTATTTATGCCAACAATGAAAAAGCCATTCATAAACTTGGTTGGAAAATCAATTACACTATTGAGGATATGATGCGCACGGCTTGGGCATGGGAAAAAGAAGTGCAGTTAAAAGAATCGATTGCAAAAAACTAGTTTATTGCACAAGCATTTTTTCGGCGTTTTCTGCCATTTGTAATGCTTCAATAAATTCATCAATTTCACCTCCCACAACTGCGTCTAAGTTATACGAAGTTAAACCAATGCGGTGGTCTGTAACCCTTCCCTGTGGCCAGTTGTAGGTTCTTATCTTGGCACTTCTATCGCCGGTACTTACGAGTGTTTTACGCCTTGTAGAAATTTCCTCTTCTTGTTTGCGCACCTGCTCTTCGTATAATTTAGTACGAAGCATATTCATTGCTTTTTCGCGGTTACCAAGTTGCGATCTTTCTGTTTGACAAACTACCACAACGCCGGTAGGAATATGCGTTAAAAAAACTTTGGTTTCTACTTTGTTTACGTTTTGTCCACCCGCACCACCACTTCTCGCGGTTTCCATTTTTACATCACTCTCTTTTAATTCAAAATCCACTTCTTCGGCTTCAGGCATTACCGCAACAGTTGCTGCCGATGTATGCACGCGACCTTGCGTTTCTGTGTTAGGAACACGTTGCACACGGTGTACTCCACTTTCAAATTTGAGGGTACCATACACGTCTTCTCCCGTTACTTCAAGTATCACTTCTTTGTAACCTCCAACGGTACCTTCACTTTCACTCACGATGGCCGTTTTCCAACCTTTTTTAGCACAGTAGCGTAAGTACATACCTAATAAATCACCAGCAAATAAACTGGCTTCATCTCCACCAGTTCCAGCTCTGATTTCTAAAATGGCATTTTTATCGTCCTGCGGATCTTTAGGAATTAAAAGCTTGGTTAAAGTAGCTTCTAATTGTTCTTTTTGCGTTTCTAAATCTGGTAGTTCCATTTTTGCCAATTCACGCATGTCTTCATCACTACTATTCTGGCTCTCTTTGGCAAATGCATAATCGGCAAGTACCCTTACATATTTTTCGTAAGGCTGTACAATTTTTTCTAATGAACGGTATTCCTTACTGTATGCTCCAAACTGTTTTTGGTCATTGATAATTTCGGGGTTGGTGAGGGCAATGCCTACCTGGTCAAAACGTGCTTTTATGGCTTCTAACTTATCGAGCATAGGGAATTGTAGTTCTTATTGGAGGGCAAATTTACGTTATTCAGGTGGAGATTTTCAACCTAAATGAGCCTAAAGAATACTTATCTTCCCGTATAATTTTGTGAATATGCGTCATAAACTCACTTCGTTCCTTGCTTTCATTGTTTTTATAGCCCTTTCGGCACAGGCACAAATGCCTAGCCAAACTGCTGATATCCTTATTAAAAATGCCAAAATTTTGGATGGCACGGGTAATTCATGGTTTTACGGCGACATTGCTGTGGGTGGCGGCAAAATTATTCAAATTGGAAAATTAGCTGGCTGGAATGCAAAAAAAGTAATTGATGCGACGGGTTTGATTGCTGCCCCAGGCTTTATTGATGTCCACACGCATATCGAGGGCGACGAGGTTAAAAATCCGGAAGCCACAAATTTTATTTATGATGGCGTTACAACAGTTGTTACAGGAAATTGTGGTTTATCGGAAGCAAATATTGGAAGATACCTGCGTAAAATTGATAGCCTGCATACTTCTATAAATGTGGCGGCACTGATAGGTCATAACGATGTAAGAAAAGCGGTGATGGGCCGCGCTAGTAGAAACCCTACCGAAGCTGAAATGCAGTCCATGGAAAATATTGTGGATCAGGCCATGCGCGATGGAGCAGTGGGCATGTCTACAGGGCTCATTTATATTCCGGGAACCTATTCTACCACTGAAGAAATTGTACGATTGGCAAAAGTAGCATCAAAATATGGAGGTGTTTACGCTTCACATATGCGTGATGAAGGTGATAGCGTAGTTGCTGCCATTGAAGAAGCATTGTACATTGGCAGAACCGCAAAAATGCCCGTACAAATTTCACATTTTAAATTAAGTGGGCAACAAAACTGGGGAAGAAGTAGCGTAACCATTCCACTCATTATAAATGCAAGAAAAGAAGGGCTTGATGTAACCATCGATCAATATCCATATACGGCAAGTAGTACTTCGTTGAGTACGCTCATTCCAGATTGGGTACTCGCAGATGGTCAAGACTCAATAGTAGCAAGGCTTGCAAGGCCTTCCGTGCGTAAAGAAGTGGCCCGTTATATGCGCGCAAAACTTGCAAAAAGAAAATTAAAACATTTTAGTTATCCGGTAGTAGCCAACTACAATGCTGACACTTCTTTAAATGGAAAAAGCATTGAAGAAGTGAATACGCTACTTGGAAAAAAACATACAGCAAAAGAGGAAGCAGAAACCATTATTCAAATGATGGAAAAAGGTGGTGCTTCGATGGTGTTTCATGGTATGAGTGAAGCAGATGTAAAAGCCATTATGCGTTATCCATTTAACATGTTTGCTTCTGATGCTAGCATTCGTGTGTACAAAGAAGGTAATCCGCATCCAAGAGGATATGGTACCAATGCAAGAGTCCTAAAAAAATATGTGCGTGAAGAAAACGTAATAACTTTAGAAGAAGCTGTAAGACGCATGACATCACTGCCTGCACAAAAATTTGGCTTTACCAATAGGGGCTTGCTGCGTCAAAATTTTGCTGCCGATATTGTTTTATTTAATGAAGCAGAAGTAGGTGATAAGGCCGAGTATAAAAATCCACACCAATACGCCACGGGGTTTAATTACGTTATTGTAAATGGTGTTGTTACCGTTGACGCTGGTGTGCATACGGGTGCTAGAGCAGGGGTTGCTATCAGAAAATAATTTACTCCTCTATATGCTTTTGAAAGCTAATATGGTACTCCTGTATTTGTGTAGGGTTTGTAGGCGTTAGCGTGATACTAATTTTGATGGTTCCGTTTTTTGCATGGATATAATAATAACCGCGCAGTTCGTTTTCCGGCATAAAATTTCCTGGCCCACTAATAGGTCCTGCAGCATCAAAAATTAAACTCGCTTCTTTAATTAATGCGTCTATTTTATAATCATCAAAAAAGTTTTCTGCAAATAAATTGGAGGCCGCTGCATTTTTCCAGCTAGGTAAAAGCGCTGTAAGTTTTGATTGTGCATTTTTTAATGCCTCAGATGCCGGTAAAATTCTGGGTTGTAAATCTACAGTTCCCATTCTTAAAATAGTATCAATCACCATGGTGTTTAATACAGCAGTTGGCGCATAGGTTACATTTGCAAGTAATATAACGCCAAGTCCATATTCTGGAAGGATTCTCCAATTGCTCCCAAATCCAGGAAGGCCACCGCTATGCGCAATACTGGTTCTGCCCGTGCAATCTTTTAACCAACTCAGTCCATAACCATATGCAGTGCTGGTTGCGCAGCTTCTACCAGAAGGATATTTGTAAGTTGCATTGAGTCCAATAAATCTACTAGGCTGGTGCATTTCTCTAATGGAGCTCCTACTAATAGGTCCAGTGCTAGGCCCGTTTCGCGCAGGCCATGCGTCTAGATGAAGCGATACATATTTACTAAATGATTCGAGACTTGTAATCATGCCACCCATGGCGCCATAAATACCATCATGTAATAAAGGTTCTTCTTTCCAATTGTTATTGATCCAGCGGTAACCGTGCGCGAGTTTAGCATCTTCAATGTCAGAAAATTCCCAACTAGCTTCCATGTTAAGTGGCTTCCAAATATTTTCTCTGATATACGCGCCATAATTTTTACCCGTTACTTTTTCTATGATATAGCCAAGCATGGTAAAACCTAGGTTGCTATATTCATAAGACAATGCAGTAGCGGTAGAAAAATGAATTCCTTTTTTGATGAGCGCCATTAATGCTTGAGGTGTCTTTTCTAATTGACGATCGCCCCATGGATTGTCTTCAGGAAATCCTGCCGAGTGTGTGAGTAAATCTCTAATGGTAATAGGCGCAGCATCTGAAGTGAGCGCTTGATTTTTTAATTCAGGAATGTACTTGCTAGCTTTATCGTCGAGTCTTAATTTGCCCTCATCCCTTAATTTTAAAATTGCCATCGCCGTAAAACTTTTAGACATGGAAGCAATTCTAAACATGCTTTTGCTAGTAGCAGGTGTTTTATTTTCCAGGTTGGTATACCCACCACTTGTTGTATATACGAGCTTTCCATCCAGAACAATGCCAAAACTATAGCCCGGAAAATGATTTTCTACCGCATAATTTTGAACCATTTTTTCAACCACCGGAAATGCGATACGCAATTTTTCTAAACGGTTGCTGTCTTTAAAATAAGGAGGTTGATAACCCACTTGTGCAGCAATAAAAAATGGTAGCAACCCAAAAGCTGCTACCATTTTAAATATGAATACTTTATTTTGTTGCATTAATCTCTGCTTGATAGTTTACTAAGTAATCTTAAGATTTCTAAATATAACCATACGATGGTTACCATTAAACCAAAAGCTGCATACCACTCCATAAATTGAGGAGCACCTCTCTCGGCACCTTGTTCAATCATATCAAAATCTAAAATTAAATTAAGGGCAGCAATCGCTACAATAAATAAGCTAATGCCAATACTTAACATAGAGTTATCTCTTACAAAACTTACGTCAACACCAAATAAACCAAGTATCCATGTAAGTAAATAAAAAATAGCAATACCTAGCATCGCGCTCATGATCATGGACTTAAATTTTTCGGTGGCCTTAATTACCCTGAAATTGTAGAGTAAAAACATTGCAACCGCTACGCCAAATGTTAAGCCTACAGCTTGAACCACAATGCCAGGATAAAAGGCATCGTTAAACACTTTAGAAATAGCCCCTAAAAATAAACCTTCGAGAATTGCATAAGCGGGTGCCAATGCTGGTGCCCAATTGGGTTTAAATGTGATGGCTATTGCGGTAATAAAACCACCTATAACACCCACAATCATAAGTGTTTGTGCGAGTGAAGGATTGTTTTGATCAATTAAGTGCCAAGTGTAGCCTGCGCCAGCAATTACACCAATTAACATGAGTCCAAATTTGTTCATGGTGCCTCTAACCGACATGGTTCCCTGCGCATTTGCAGATGCATGCCCAACTTTGTCAAACATTTTTTCTGAAAGGGTAGGATTTCCTGATTCAAATAGTGCCATGGTTGTTTCATTTTTGTTACCCAAATATACAATAAGATTTATTTTAATAAACGCCTCTTTTCAATACTTTAACAGATAAAAAACCATTTGTTTCCTCCTTAGTAAATTGTAACTTTACCGCACAATAGAAGCTCATGGAAAAGAAGGAAACTTTACTGCAGGACGTTGTTATAAAATTTGCTGGTGACAGTGGAGACGGTATGCAATTAACGGGTCAACAGTTTACCAATAACACTGCGTTACTGGGTATTGACCTGGCAACTTTTCCAGACTTCCCCGCCGAAATTCGTGCCCCTATCGGTACCCTTCCGGGTGTGAGTGGATTCCAATTACGTTTTTCTAGTGACCGCGTTTTTACGCCTGGTGATGATTGTGATGTGCTTGTTGCCATGAACGCCGCTGCTTTAAAAGTGAATTTAAAATCCATAAAAAAAGGCGGAAAAATAATTGCGAATGTAGATGGGTTTGATGCTAAAAATTTACGCTTAGCCAATTACCCAGATGGCGTGAACCCATTGGAGGACGGCAGTTTGGAGGATTTTGAACTCATTAAAGTGGACGTTACCAAACTTACCCGTGAGGCATTAAAAGATTTTACTGATTTAGGCACCAAAGAAAGAGACCGTGCAAAAAACATGTTTGTATTAGGTCTTATTTATTGGATGTACAATAGAAATCTAGACAACACCATTACTTTCTTGAATGAAAAGTTTGGTAAAAAAGACACCATCCTTCAAAGTAATATTAAAGTGTTGCAAGCTGGTTTTAATTATGGCGATACCACCGAAACTTTTTCGAGCCGTTACCGTGTAGAAAAAGCTAAAATGGTACCCGGAACCTACCGCAGTATTATGGGCAACCAGGCACTTGCGATGGGTTTGATTGCTGCTGGCCAAACTTCTGGTTTGCCTATATTTCTAGGCACATACCCAATTACCCCCGCTTCCGATATTTTACACGAGCTTAGTAAGCATAAGGCTTTTGGAATTAAAACCTTCCAGGCCGAAGATGAAATTGCTGGTATATCTGCAGCCATTGGTGCTAGTTATGGCGGTTCTTTAGGCGTAACTACTACATCAGGGCCGGGTATGGCGCTTAAAACAGAGGCGATGGGCCTTGCTGTTATGTTAGAAATTCCACTTGTAATTATAAATATTCAACGTGGCGGTCCTTCCACCGGACTTCCTACCAAAACAGAGCAGAGTGATTTGCTCCAAGCCTATTATGGGCGTAACGGCGAATGTCCAATGCCAATAGTTGCTTCTTCTACCCCAAGTGATTGTTTTGATGCCGCATATGAAGCGGTGCGCATTGCTGTACAACACATGACGCCCGTTATTTTATTAAGTGATGGATATATTGCTAATGGTGCTGAGCCTTGGAAATTTCCTGTAGCCGCAGATTTAGCCCCTATTAAAGTTTCGTTTAAAACAACACTTGATGAAGGGGAAACGAAATTCATGCCGTATAAAAGAGACGAAAAATTGGTACGTCCATGGGCAGTGCCAGGTACGCCAGGATTTGAACACCGCATTGGTGGTATCGAAAAACAAGACATTACAGGTAACGTAAATTACGAGCCAGAAAATCACCAGCATATGGTGAATACCCGTCAGGCTAAAGTAGATATGATTGCCAATTATATTCCACTGCAACAATTAGATAGTGGCGCAGCAACAGGTAAAGTATTGATACTAGGATGGGGTTCTACTTATGGTGCGATTAAAACGGCTGTTACAGAATTACAAGCAGCTGGCCATGCAGTAAGCCATGCACATATTAAATACATGCGTCCTTTCCCTAAAAATTTAGGAAGCATTATTGCAGGATTTGATAAAGTATTAATCCCTGAAATTAACAATGGTCAACTCATTAAAATAATTAGAGACCAGTATTTAGTAGATGCAAAAGGGTACAATAAGGTGATGGGTATTCCAATCACCAAAGGTGAAATTATAGAGACCGTATTAAATATGCTTTAATAGACTAGTCTTTATTGCCTGCCGAAAATATTTGATCGACAGCGCCACCCAACATTGGAAATTTTTCTTTTACAAAACCTGCGATGGTTGCAATGGCTTGTTGTGCTTGCTCTGGTGTTAAAGAAGCTTCTTTAACTAAGCGTTCTACTAATTCGTTCATATCAATTGTTTTAAGCAACTTTTAGAGAACTAAGTTTGCTCTTGCTAAACTTTTGTTCTGCGTAATCAAGGGTAACAATAAATTTTTGTGTGTCTGTGCCTGGAAGTTCAAACATGGCGTCGGTTAAAATACTTTCACAAATACTTCTAAGGCCTCTCGCTCCAAGTTTATATTCCATGGCTTTGCCAACCATAAAATCAAGCACTTCCTCTTCAATAATAAGTTCAATACCTTCTAGTTCAAATAAACGGTGGTATTGTTTGAGTAATGAATTCTTAGGCTCCGTTAATATGCTGCGTAAAATGGTAGCATCTAATGGCTCTAAGTGTGTTACTACAGGAAGTCTTCCTAGTAATTCGGGGATCAGTCCAAAACTTTTTAAATCTTGTGCATTGATAAATTGCAGTAAATTTTTTCTTGCATTTTCTTGCTCGTCTTTATTAACGCTAAAGCCAATGGCATTGGTATTGATACGTCTCGCAATTACTTTATCGATACCATCAAATGCGCCACCGCAAATAAATAAAATATTTTTAGTGTCTACCTTAATCATTTTTTGTTCGGGGTGCTTGCGACCACCTTGCGGCGGCACTAGCGCTTCTGTGCCCTCCAGCATTTTTAATAAACCTTGCTGAACACCTTCGCCACTTACATCACGTGTAATAGAGGGGTTGTCGCCTTTGCGTGCAATTTTATCAATTTCATCTACGTAAACAATGCCTCTTTCGGCAGCAGCAACATCGTAATCACAGTTTTGTAATAAACGCGTAAGCATACTCTCAACGTCTTCACCAACATAGCCTGCTTCTGTAAAAACAGTGGCATCTACAATTGCAAATGGAACATTTAAAAGTCTTGCGATGGTTTTAGCTAAAAGTGTTTTACCTGTTCCGGTTTCGCCCACCATAATGATATTGCTCTTTTCAATTTCAACATCATCAGCTTGTGGTTTTTGTGCCACACGCTTAAAGTGATTGTATACCGCAACCGACAAGATTTTTTTTGCATCATCTTGTCCAATAATGTATTCGTCTAAAAACCTTTTTATTTCTAATGGCTTGCGCACATTGAGTTTGAAGTTACTCTTGTCTCCTTCTTTTTTAACCAATACTTCTTGTGCAATTATTTCTTGCGCGTGCTCTACACAGTTCTCGCAGATATGCGATTGCTGGCCCGCAATAAGAATTTTTACTTCATCCCTACTTCTGCCACAAAAAGAACATGTTAATTGATTTGCTTTTGCCATAAAAAGTTTGCTCCTTATATCTTTTCTAGTACACTATCCACAATGCCATACGCCACGGCTTCTTTGGCGTCCATCCAATAATCACGATCAAAGTCTTTCATGATTTGATCAACTGTTTTGCCACAGTTTTCCGCTAAAATGCGTGCGCCAATTTCTTTTGTTTTTCTAATTTGCTCAGCTTGAATTTCAATATCAGCACTTGTTGCTTGCATGTAACCTCCAAGGCTAGGTTGGTGGATCATGACTTCGCCGTGCGGATAAATAAAACGCTTTCCTTTGGTACCAGCACTTAATAAAATAGAGCCCATGCTTGCTGCAAGACCCATGCAAATAGTAGATACCGGACTTTGAATGAGTTTCATGGTATCATACATCACCATACCACTTGTTACAACGCCCCCCGGGCTATTGATATAAAATTTAATTTCTGCACCTGGCTTGTCTGCGTCTAATAAAAGTAATTTATTCACTACTTCTTTAGCAGATTTGTCATCCACTACACCCCATAAATAAACGGTTCTCTTTTCAAAGAAAAGTTTTTCCATTTTTTTCATGAGCATACCATTGTTTTCTGGCTTATCTTCTTTAACGCTTTCTTCTTCGTCTTCCATTAAAAATGGATTTACAATATATTTTAAGTCTGTCATGGCGTTGTTATTTTTTTTCTTTACGTGGGTTGGTTAATAATACTTCATCTACCAGTCCATATTCTTTTGCATCCTGAGCTGTCATCCAAAAATCTCTATCGCTATCTTTTGCAATCGTAGCTTCGTCTTTACCAGTATGATGCGCTGTAATAGCGTATAATTCTGATCTTAATTTTTTAATTTCTCTTGCAGTGATTTCAATATCTGTTGCTTGACCACCAATGGCACCACTTGGTTGGTGCATCATGATACGGCTATGCTTAAGCGCAGTACGTTTTCCTTTAACACCAGCGCACAATAAAATTTGTCCCATGCTTGCTGCCATACCCGTACAAATGGTGGCAACGTCTGGTCCAATAAATTGCATGGTATCATAAATGCCAAGACCTGCATATACACTACCTCCTGGGCTATTGATATACATTTGAATATCGCGGGTACGGTCTGTGCTTTCTAAAAACAAAAGCTGCGCTGTCACAATGTTTGCTACATAGTCGTTGATGCCTTCGCCTAAAAATATAATTCGGTCCATCATTAAACGTGAAAACACATCCATACTAGCCACGTTCATGGGGCGCTCTTCAATAATATAAGGGGTAAGGTTGGTTACCTGGCTATAATTGTGCAGTGTTGCACTACTAATACCGCGGTGTTTAATAGCATACTGCTCAAATTCTTTTCCTAGATTCATATACTTTTATTTTCGCTTTGAAGATAAGTTATTTGCTTTTTTGGTTGCATAGTACTGTGGCAAATACTATGCAAATTTTTAGCTAAAAGACAAGTAGTCAGGTTTTTTGGCCTGTTTTCATAAAAAAAGCCGGGTTGCCCCAGCTTTTTCCTATCATTTTATAAGATTAGTGGTGGTGATGGTGCAATTTCTTTGCAAAATCTTCGGCACTAATGCTTTCTTCTTTGGCAGAAACCTGTGTTTCAATGATGCCAAATAATTTTTCGGTACTAATGCGGTGGTAGCTATCCTCCACAAATTTGCGGTCTTGCATCATGCGGTTTGCATAATCTTCAACCCATTGTTGGTTGTCACCTAGAGCCCCCAATTGACCGCCCATGTAGCTAAACAATTGTTGTTTCGCAAAGTCACGGATATCATCAGGCATTACTTCAATTTTGTTATCGGCAGCTAATTTGCTGCTTACGAGTGTCCATTTTAATTGACCAGCAAAGCTTGGGTAATCTGCTTCCGCTTCTGCTTCGGTTTTAGGTTTTTCACCCCCTGTTTGTAACCAACGCTTTAAAAAGCCTTCTGGTAATTCCATTGGGGTATGGTCTACAAAGTGGTGATAAATTTGGTCGTGAATTTGATTGCGAGATTGTGCATCATAATAAGCTTCCATTTCCTTTTTTACTTCTGCAGTAAATTCTTCTGCAGTTGCAATTGCGGCGTTTGGATATACGCTTGCAAAAAATTCAGCGTTCATTTCAGCCTTTTCTACTAGACCTACTTTTGTAATTTGTAAGCTAAAATATTTATCAGCGTCTGCATCTGTCAAACCTAAATCAGCTAAAATTGCTTCTTTTTCTTTTGCTTCAAACGCTTTGCCCACTTGCAATACAACGCTGTCGTCGTTTTTCTTGCCAATTAAATTTTTTCTGAATTTTGGTTCAAAATATTTTACAAGTAAAGAGTTGTCTTTTGTAATACCACCTTCAACAGCTACGCCTGCTTTATCGCACTCCACAAATTTTACGTTTAATACATTGTCGTCACCAGTTACGGCTTCAGGCTCTGTCATTTTACCGCTACGAATTTGCAAACGCTCAATTTCGTCTTGTAGCATTTGATCCGTAACATTTATTTTGTAGCGTGTAACTTTTACTTTTTTCACGTCAATATCTACAACTGGCTTAAGTCCAATTTCAAAAGCAAAAGTGTAGCTCTCTGGATTGTTAACATCCATGTTGCGTAACTCGCTATCTAAAGGAAGTGGCTGAGCAAAAATATCTAGTTGTTCTGCTTGTAAGTAGCTGTTTAATTCTTGCTCTACTGTTTTTAAAACTTCGTCCGTAAAAACGCTTTGGCCGTACATTTTTTTAACGAGTCCTGCAGGCACCATTCCTTTTCTAAAGCCAGGAATATTTGCTGTTTTCGCATATTTTTTGAGGCTTACTTCAAAATTACCTAAGTAGTCTGCCTTGTCTAAGGTTACTGTTAGTTTGTCTGTAAGCTTTGCAATGTTCTCTCTCGTAACTTTTGCCATGTCTTCTTATTTATAAGGTTTTGCCTGAGGCCCAAATAGGCCAAAGGGGTTAAATGGGCTGCAAAGGTAAGAATTGTAGGCTAAAACAGCTCTATTATTTGCCAAAAGCGGCAATATTACTACTAAAGATCTTTACGGCAATGGCTAGCAAAATCACGCCAAAAAACTTCCGAACGGCCATTAAACCGCCCTCTCCTAGGCCTTTTTGGATCCAATCCAATGATTTTAGCACGATAAATACGATAATGAGGTTGACTAAAATGCCCGATAGAATGTACAGTTCTTCAAAGTTGGCCTTTAGGGACATGATGGTGGTAAGTGTTCCGCTTCCGGCAATAATGGGGAAGGCGATAGGAACCATGGTGCTAGATTTGGCGTCTTTGTCGCCTTTAAAAATTTCGTGACCTAATACCATTTCAAGGCCTAACAAAAAGATAACCACAGATCCGCCCACAGCAAAAGACCTGATATCGAGGCCTAAAACGTTTAAAAAAGGCTTGCCTACAAATAAAAAGGCAATCATGAGGGCTCCAGAAATGAGGGTGGCATTACCAGATTTAATGCCACCCATTTTTTCTTTCAAGGATATTAAAAGCGGAATAGATCCGACAATATCTATAACCGCAAATAGTGTGAATGTAACGGTGATGAGTTGGTCAAAATGAAAGTTCATATTGTAAGTGTTGGTACCCTTCTTACAAATATAACCAATTATTTTACCAATTTAATACCGCTCCAATACTCGCATTGAGTGGCATGGTTGTAAAGCCATAGACCTCGTAATATTTGGTGTTGGTGAAGTTTTGAATATCTGCAGTAAAGCGCCAATGTTTGTTAAGTTGGTAACCTACGTTGGCCGCAAGTGTCGCATAAGATTTCAAAAGTATATCTGGTGCTGCATAGCCCCCTACATCATATCTTTTGCTCGCATACCTGCCTGAAATATCTACGCGTAATTTAGTATTGATTTGTACGCTACATCCAATGTTTAATTGGTGTGTAGGCCTGCGTAGTAAATAATCGTAGGTGATGGTATCTTGATTGGTAATTCTATTTTGTGTGGTTTCTTTACCAGCTAAAAAAGTATAGTTGGCAAAGGCTGTAACGCCATTCGTATATGATTTTTTAATTTCAAATTCAAGACCGTTCACTGCTTGTTTTACATAATTGAAATACTGATAATTGATGTAATTGTAATCGATACCATTGGCTGTTTGTCTATTAAAATAAACGAGCCGGGTTTGCAGTGTTTTATTTTGGTAACTAAATCCTGCTTCGTAGCTGGTTGCTTTTTCTGGATCGAGTTTGTCGTTAATACTAATTTGATACAGCGATGGCGCTTTAAATCCTGAAGACACACTAGCAAAAATTCTTGTGTTGGCACTTAGCGCAAAAGATGGATTTAAAGTAAAAGTTTGGTTATTGCCATATACCGAATGTTTGTTGGCGCGACCACCAACTTCGAGCGTTAATTTTTTATTTTCACTGGTGTAAAGTAGTGAACCGTAAAGGGCAGACTGCTCGGCATATCTAATAGGATCATTAAAACTATATGGCCCCCACTGGCTTATCGAAAAGTAATCCTGACTATAAGACCCTTTTCTGTAATCCAGTCCTAGTAGGGCTGTTAGCCTATTTGATAATTTTACACTCGTATACATTTCGGCGTAATCAGAAGCGGCAGTGTAATCATTTTTTTCATACCAGGTACTCGTTTTATGCGCACTGTCATTTAAGAAATGTCGGTCCAATTGGTTGTGCTGATAAGTGCCCGTGATTTGAAAATTATTTTTCTTGTACACAAAACCTGTGCCCAATAATAAGCTGCTGTTTTGGATGGTAAAATCTCTATCATCTTTAAAAACGCCCGCGTCAACACCTGCTTTGTATTTGTTGTACATGCTAAATGCCTTAACCGAAAAATGTTCGGAAGCAGCGTAGTTGATTTGACCATGAAGTGCAAGGCCCTTGTAATAATCTGCGTCAAAATTATTTTTTCCGGTGCTGTCATTTGCTGCAGAAAACCCTTTTGAATTGGTATGCGCAATGCGGCCCGAGTAAGACCATTTATTTTTTTTACCGGCTAGTTGTAAATTGTTTTTTTGTGTACCAAAGCTGCCTAATAGGCTGCTGGCATTGATTTGTATCGGTCTCGAAATATCTTTACTGGTGGTAATGATATTGATTACGCCTGCAATCGCATCGCTACCATATAGTGTTGATTGCGCGCCTCTACAAATTTCAATACGCTCAATACTGCTTGTTGCAAATAGGTTTAAGTCTAAATCGTTGTTAATAAAGGAAGGGTCGTTTACTGGAATGCCGTCTAGTAATACCAGTGTTCTACCGCCCGAAGCACCGCGCGTAAAAATAGTTTGGACACTACCCGGATTGTTACTACTACCGTTGACTGTTACGCCTACTTGTTCTTGGAGTAGGGTTGCTAAATTTTTGTTACCCATTTTTTCCAAATCAGATTTGGTGATAACGGTTACAACTTTGCCGGTAGTGGATTGTTTTTGAGCCATTTTATTGGCGGTCACCACAACTTCGTCGAGCGTGGTGGTGTCTTGTTGCGCGCTTACTATTTTCGCTGAAAATAGAAGTGCAAGGAGCATTAATTTTTTGCCCATTGTTTGTTTTTTTTAATTTGAACAATGAGCTTTCAAGTGTTAAAACGGTAGAAACATAAATAGCCGCTGATACAGCATTTACATTCCATGCTTTTCGCCCGAAAGCCGTGAATGATGGTTTGTGACTGGCAGGTCTTCTGGCTCACGCGCTTCCAACGGGCCTTCCCATTCTAGATTAGAACAGTGGCTGAGGTGTTGGTTGCATAGTTGCGTTTACAGCTACGGGGATAGCGCAAGACTTACACTTGCTTCCCTTTTAATTCCGAAAAATTCGAAAACCAATTACAAAACAAATGTAGGCAATCTAAATTCATATATCTGTTTAGTATCCTGTTTAGTTTTACACCATGCGTTGAAAACTCACTAAAAGTTTACTACATTTAAGCCCACACAGTAAACTATGCAATCGAAACAAAAATTAAACTTATTTAGCTTCACCATGATTGTGGTAGGCCTTGTAATTGGGATGGGGATTTTTAGAACAGCAGCTACCAGTGCTAAAGATGCCATTGAACCTTCTGTGTATTTTACGGCATGGATTGTAGGTGGATTGGTTGCTATGTGTGGTGCGCTAACCTATGCAGAAATTGGAAGTCGTTATCCGGTAACGGGTGGTTACTATAAAGTATTTTCATACGCGTATCATCCAAGTATTGCTTTTGCTATCAACTGTATTATTTTAATTAGCAACGCGGCTAGTTTAAGTGGGGTAGCGCTTATTGGTAGTGGATATATTGCTAAATTATTTCCGGGACATAGCTGGTCTGATATTGATAAAGCACTTTTAAGTGTGGCTGCTATTTTAGTTTTTTATTTTATCAATTTGAGGGGCTTAAAAATGAGTGCGCGTGCGCAAAATATGCTCATGCTCATAAAAATCACGATGATTGTGGTTATCATTGCAGCACTATTTTTCCCGCATGAAACCCTTTTGCATGCTGCGTCTGCGCCGGCTCAAGCTGCTACGAATATGAGCTGGATTCAAAGCTTTGGGATTAGTTTAATTGCAGTTTCATTTACCTATGGTGGTTATCAGCAAACCATCAATTTTGGTAACGAAGTAGATCGCCCTTCGCAAACCATACCCAAAGGAATTTTTATTGGCATCACCATTATTATTGTACTCTATTTACTTGCCAATTTTAGTTACTACATGATTATTGGTTTTGATAATATGAAAGGTGAACGGGAAATTGCATATGTGCTGATTCAAAAAACATTTGGTGAAAAAGCGGCTGGAATTTTTTCTTTCTTTTTATTTTTTGGTGTACTAGCATATGTGAATGCGCTGCTCATGAGTAACCCAAGGGTAATGTATGCAATGAGTGCCGAAGGAACGCTCCCTGTCGTATTTTCTAAACAAGATAAAAAAACGGACGTACTGGTATTTTCGTTAACCATTTTTGCGGCCGTATGTATTGTTATTTTATTTTTTGCTCAAACCTTTGAGAAGATTTTAAATTTCACCATCTTTTTAGATTCCTTTGGCATGGTGGCGTCAAGCGCAGCAATTTTTAAGCTGCGCAGTAAAACCAAGCACTTAGATGGTACGGGCATATTTAAAATGAAATTATTTCCATTCATTCCGCTGTTTTTTATAGCCAATTATTTGTTTGTGGGTATCAGTATAGCCATGCAAACCCCAGAAACAGCAGCGGTAGGTGTTGCGGTATTGGCTGCATTTATGGTACTCTATTTTGCCACAGCTAGGTACCGAAAATCGGGTCTCGAGGCTGCTGAATAGAGAAATTCACCCTTCATAACACATAAATTGCCAAAATACCCCCTTTCTTTCCGTCTGTCTAAATTTTAAGGCAAAGGGCATCGAAAGCATTATTTTTGCAGTTCTATGAAATCATTATTTACCCTCCTTGCTGCCTTTGTGGTATTACAGGCACAGGCTCAAACAGAAAAGTGGGACCTCAAACGTTGTGTAGAATATGCAATTGAACACAACATATCTGTTAAACAAGCAGATATTCAGGCCCGAATAGCAGCTGTACAGGCAAAACAGTCCAAATTAGCCGTTTACCCTTCGGTATCCGGAAGTTCTGGACTAGGTATGCGTTTTGGTAGATCTATTGACCCTACCACCAACGCTTTCTCGACAACGCAGTTTTTATACCAAAACTTTGGCCTTTCGGGAGGCATGCAATTATATAACTATGGTAGTTTAAAAAATTCGGCTACGGTTGCCGATTTAAACGCAAAAGCGGCCCTTACCGACGTTGATAAAATTGCCAATGACATCTCTTTAAGTGTGGCTAATTTTTACTTAACAGTACTTGCTGCTGCTGAGCAAGTTAAAATTACACAAGTACAAATTGGACAAACATTAACGCAACTTGAAATTACTAAAAAGCGCGTAGATGCTGGTGCATTACCTGAATTGAATTTAGCTGAAATTCAAGTGCAGCTTGCTTCTGACAGTAGTAACTATATTGCTGCTTATACCGGTTATGAGCAAAATATTTTGAATTTACAGGGTTTATTAAATCTCGATCCTGCTGTTCCATTTGAAGTAGCTACCCCAAATATTAATACCATTCCTATTCCTAGTTTTGCTGAATTACAACCTGCCATGGTATATGAGATGGCGCTTGGTACACAGCCCCTACAAAAAGCAAATGCCATTCGTTTAGAAGCTGCAAAAAAATCGGTGATGGTTGCAAAAGCGCAACAATATCCAACATTAAGTGTGGGTGGTAATTTGGCTTCTAACTTTTCAAATTCTTTCAAAAAAACGACGGGTGCTAGCTTTTTAGGCTACGGTCCAGCAGTACCAGGATACGATTCAAAAGTGTCTATTGCAGGCCAAGACTATTATGTGCAAAGCCCGATGTATAAAATCAATCAAACCAACCGAAACATCAGTGAAATATGGGATGGTTGGTCTAAACAATTAAGCAACAACTTTGGACAAAATATTGGGTTTAACTTGTCTATTCCCATTTTTAGTGCTGGACAAGCAAAAGCGTCATATCAGCGTGCTAACCTCAATGTAAAAAATGTAGAATTACAAAAAGAGCAAGCAGACATTACCTTAAAGCAAAACATTTATACCGCCTACAACAACGCTACTGCTGCATTGCAAAAATTAAATGCAAGTACCAAAGCTGTTGAAACAGCGCAAAAAGCATACGACTTTGCATCAAAAAGATATGAAGTAGGCTTATTAAGTTCGCTGGATTTAATTACCAATCAAAATAATTTGTTGCGTGCTAAAGTGCAACAACTAAGTAACCAATATGATTATATTTTTAAAATGAAAGTGCTCGAATTTTATAAAGGTCAAGGCATTAAATTTTAATTGAACATCATCCATTTTTAAAAAAGTTTGAAATAGAATATCATGAATAAAAAATTACTTTGGACAATCATCGCACTTGTTGTTTTAATTGTTTTGTTTGTATCGCTTAAAAAAGCAGGTGTTATTGGAAAAGAAGACGGCCTTACCGTTTCTGCCGAAAAAGCAACCATGCGCACCATTATTGAAACCGTTAATGCAAGTGGTAAAGTATATCCAGAAATAGAAGTAAAAGTAAGCCCAGACATTAGTGGAGAAATTGTAGAGTTAAATGTAAACGAAGGCGATAGCGTTACTAAGGGTCAAGTGTTGGCGCGTATTTACGCAGACATTTATTCTACACAACGTGATCAGGTGGCAGCAGGTGTAAACCAAGCGCGTGCGCAATTAGCTAATTCATCTGCTAGTATTTTAGGCCTTAAAGCAACGCTTGAAAATGCAAAGCAAGTGTTTGAGCGTCAGCAAAAATTATACAACGACAAAGTAACTTCTCGTCAAGAATTTGAACAAGCGCAACAGGCGTACAGAACTGCAGAAGCCAATTACAATGGCGCTAGAGAAGGCCTTAAAGGCACACAGGCTGCAATTAGTGGCGCAGAGGCGCAATTAGCCCGTGCCAATAAAGATTTATCAAGAACAACACTTGTAGCGCCCATGAACGGTATCATTAGTTTGCTTGCTGTAAAAAAAGGAGAGCGTGTTGTAGGTACTGCGCAAATGGCGGGTACAGAAATGATGCGTGTAGCAGACATGCGTAGCATCGAAATTAGAGTTGACGTAGGTGAAAATGATATTCCTAAAGTAAAAATTGGGGATACGGCTGTGGTAGAAGTAGATGCCTATACCAACAGAAAATTTAAAGGACTTGTATACAAAATTGCCAACCCAATTACATCAGCTGCCGCAGCAGCAGGAGGTGGTTCAGAGGTAACAAACTATAAAGTACATATTCGTTTATTGCAAAGTAGCTATCAAGATTTAATTGTTGCCGGCAACAGCTTTCCTTTTAGACCAGGAATGAGTGCGAGCGCGGATATTCAAACCAAAACAAAAGTGAATGTTTTATCGGTTCCTTTAAATGCAGTAACGACAAGAGACAAAACAGAAGCTAAAGCCGGCGTAAGTGCGGGTAAAGAAGAGAAAAAAGAAGAAGCTGCTCCAGCCTCTGATAAAAAGTCTTTAGAAGCCGACGATACGGAAGAAGTTGTATTTGTGCTACAAAAAGATAACCGTGTCAAAAAAGTAAAAGTAAAAACGGATATCCAAGATCTAAATTATATTGAAGTTGTTACAGGCATTAAAGCCGGCGACCAGGTTATAACCGGCCCTTATAATACGGTAAGTAAGCTCATCAAAGACAGTAGCCTTGTAAAAGTAGTAAGCAAGGATAAACTCTTTGAAGAGAAGAAAAAAGACTAGGATTTTGAATAAAAAATCCTTTCGTATGTTTGTGGTTGAATCATAATTTAGAACAACATGCGTTTTGGAATTATTGGAAGTGGAAGTTGGGCAACGGCGCTTGCTAAAATCTTAACGGATAACGGCAATGCTATTCATTGGTGGGTTAGAAATTCCGACACTATCCAGTACATTCAAAAACGAAAGCACAATCCACATTATTTAAGCGCCGCTTATTTTAACCAAGCACAACTTCAGTTAACGGATAATGTGCAGGAGCTTGTGGCCGCTGTTGATGTAATTGTTGTGGCAGTACCGTCTGCGTATGTGAGTTCTATTTTTGACGGCATCGATACGAGTGCATTACAAGAAAAAAAAATTGTATCTGCTGTAAAAGGCATTTTGCCAGATCATAATGTGCTCCTCAATCAATACCTGCACACCAAATTTAATTTTCCACTCGATCAATATTTTACATTACTAGGCCCTTGTCATGCCGAAGAAGTGGCCTCCGAAAAATTGTCTTATTTAACTTTTTCTGGCACCACGCAACAAGCAGCGCAGGAAATTGCTGCACATTTTAACTCTGATTATATTAATACGGTTGTCAATACGGACATCTACGGTTCGCAGTTTGCTTCCGTATTAAAAAATATATATGCACTGGGTGCTGGTATTGCACACGGTCTCGAATACGGCGATAATTTTTTAAGCGTTTATATTGCCAATTGTGCCAATGAAATGGCCAATTTTTTAAAAAAATGCGATCACTGTGAAGGCGCCGCTAAAACAAATGTTGTTCCTAATTATAATGCTTCCGTGTACTTAGGCGACTTACTTGTTACCTGTTATTCGTTGTATAGTAGGAACCGAACTTTTGGCAACATGATTGGAAAAGGCTACTCCGTTAAAGCGGCCCAGCTCGAATTAAACATGGTTGCAGAAGGATACAATGCTAGTAAATGTATTTTTGAAATCAATGAGCAGTATGGTGCTGAAATGCCTATCGCTACTGCTATTTATCAAATTTTGTGGAAGCATGTACACGCTGCCAATGGGTTTTCTGAAATAGAAAAAATACTCCTGTAATTTTTTTGCTGTTACACTTCAAAAAAATCTGCGGCGATGCCGTCTAAAAAAAACTTCCCTTGTTGCGTTACTTTCAAATTATTATTTTGTTCTAGTAGTTGTCCTTTTTGAATAAAATGCGCCGCAACTTTTTTGGTTTTATCAAGTGTGCTTTCGCCAAATTTTTCCAGTACATAATCATAAGAACAACCTTCGATGGTTCTAAGTGATGTCATCATGTATTCGTTGTACTGGGTTCTTTCAGATAATATTTCTGATTCAAAGGGAACGATATTATTTTCAATACTATTAATATAAAGTGCATTGTTTGCAATATTCCACTGTCTCGTATTGCCTGTAAATGAATGTGCCGATGGACCAATTCCTAGGTATTTTTTTTGTTGCCAGTAGCTGGTGTTGTGTTTGCTCCTAAAGCCAGGCAAAGAAAAATTAGAAAACTCATATTGCTCATATCCAGCCTGCATTGTACGCTCCGTTAGGATGTCAAAATGCGTCGCTTGTTTGGCTGTATCAATGTCTTCTTTTTCACCTTTTTGTATCAGTGTACTGAGCGCTGTTTTGGGTTCAACAGTTAATGCATAACAGGATAGATGTTGAACTTCTAATGCAACGGCCGTATCAATATTTTGAATCCAATTTTCATCCGTAAGTGTTGGTATACCATATATGAGGTCTATCGATATATTAGTTATGCCAACTTCTTTGGCAATTTTGATGGCATCAACGGCAGCCGCAGACCTATGTGCGCGGTTCATCCAAATAAGATCTTCGTCTATAAACGACTGCACACCCATACTAAGTCTATTAATTCCTATGGATTTAAATGCTAAAAGTTTTTGGAGGCTTATATCGTCTGGGTTGGCTTCTAATGTTATTTCTGCATGTACGTCTACTTTAAAATGTTGCTTGATCGTAGTTAGTATTTGTGCTGTAGCATCAGCAGGTAGGAGTGATGGTGTGCCACCTCCAAAATAAATGGTTTCAATCACCAAATTTGGATCTTCAAAAAAATCTTGTTGTAAGTCTATTTCTCTGCAAATAGCAAGCACCATTTTGTCCAATAACGCGGTAGATGCACTAAAATGAAAATTACAATAGTGGCAAGCTTGTTTGCAGAAAGGAATATGAATGTAAATGCCTGCCATGTAAATGTTTATGTTGCAAATCTACCAAATAGTTGCTAGGATGCCGTTGATGTTAGGCGAAGCTCCTTATTTTTGTAACCATGAAGGCCCGTCGTTCTCTTTTTTTATACATGCTTGCCCCATTACTTTTATTGGGTACTGGCCTTTTGGCAAAGCAAAAGCCTGACACAACGACTGTAAAAGACACTTCACTTTTGCAAACATCCATTGATTCTGCCTACATCGATAGTGTAAAAAGAGCAGCTGACTCGCTTGTTATGCTACAGAAAAAAAAGCAGATACGCGACACTACATCGTATCGTAAGTTCATGACGCATCCTTTTTTGCCCATGCAAACAAAACCCTCATTTAGAATTAATGAGCTGCACATAACTCCCAATTTTGATGGTCGCTTTTATTTACTCATGGGGATGCTTTTCTTTTTAGCATTTATTAAGGTTACGTTTCCTAAGTATTTTTCCAATGTTTTCCAGCTCATATTTCAAAGTCCCGTCAGACAAAAGCAAACCAGAGAGCAGCTCCAGCAAAATAATTTAGCCTCTCTTTTTAGTAATATTTTATTTATTGGGAACGCCTCTATTTTTGTTTCACTGCTTGCTGTAAAAAATGGATGGGTAGACCTATCGCTCTATACCTGCATTGCTTACAGTGCTTTAGGGTTTTCGGGCTTATACCTTTTCAAATATTTATTTTTATGGTTTTCAGGTTGGCTATTTGGCCAAACAGAGGCCATCGGTAATTATAGCTTTATTGTGTTTTTAACCAATAAAGTGATGGGCGTTTTTTTAATTCCCGCCATATTACTTTTGGCCTTTTCACCAGCTGCTGTTCAAGATTTAGCCTATAATGGAGCAATAATCATCATCATAATCTTATTTGTATACAGGTATCTTGTTTCTTTCTCGATCATAAGAGCATCTTTGAAGGTGAGCGCCTTCCATTTTTTCTTGTACCTTTGCGCCTGCGAAGTACTTCCCATGTTTGTTTTATATAAACTAATGATGGATTTTATTAGCGGAACTTTTTAACTTTGCACAACCTTAGATAAGTAGCATGGCAAAAACAGGATCAAAGACGGCAACAACTGTTAAGGCGGTCGCTCCAAAGCGTATTTTAATTTCTCAGCCAAAACCGGAAAGTGATAAGTCTCCTTATTATGATTTAGAACGCAAATACCAGGTAGAACTGGTGTTTCATCCATTTATTAAATTAGATGGTATTCCTGCTAAAGAGTTCAGAAAACAAAAAATTGATATCGCAACTTACACAGGTGTGATTTTTACAAGCCGAAACGCCATTGATCATTTCTTTCGCACCGCAGAGGAGATGAAAGTTTCTATAGGTCAAGACACTAAATATTTTTGTATTACAGAAGCGGTTGCGCTATATCTTCAAAAATTTATTTTATACCGAAAGCGTAAAGTATTTTACGGTGCAGATGGCACAAGTAAAAGCATGCTAGACGTCATTAATAAACATAAGGAGAACGAAAAGTTCATGTATGTGTGTAGTGAAAATCAGCAGGATAATGATATATGCGGTTGGCTTAAATTACACAAATGTAATTTTGATTTAGCTTTTATGTACCGCAGTATTAGCAATGATATTACACCATTGTTTGCAAAAAAAGGCTTCGATATCATTTGCTTTTTTACCCCTAGCGGCGTAAAAAGTTTATTTGATAATTTCCCTGATTTCAAACAAAATAAAACGGTTATTGGTGCATTTGGAAGCAATACTTCTAAAGCTGTCGAAGATGCCAAACTTCGTTTGGATATTAAAGCGCCGGCTCCACAACGACCAAGTTTAGTGGCAGCACTTGATCACTATTTACAATCGCTAGTCGCAAAAAAATAATCTTTTTGCAAACCCCTGATTCAACACCCAATTTATTAATTGAGGAAACCAGCCCTTACTTGCTTCAACATGCCTATAATCCAGTGGCCTGGCATCCATGGGGTGAAGCGGCTTTGCAACTTGCAAAAGACTTAGACAAACCCATTTTAGTAAGTATAGGCTATGCAGCATGTCATTGGTGTCATGTGATGGAGCGTGAAAGTTTTGAAGACCTGGATACTGCAAAAATTATGAATGAAAATTTTGTCAATATAAAAATTGACAGAGAAGAAAGGCCTGATCTTGATCATATTTATATGGACGCTGTGCAAGCAATGACGGGTAGTGGTGGTTGGCCGCTCAATGTTTTTTTGACGCCCGATAAAAAGCCTTTTTATGGGGGCACTTATTTTCCGCCGGAGCCCATGCACAATAGAGCCAGTTGGAAAGATGTATTACTAGGTGTTTCAAAAGGTTTCAAAGAAAACAGAGACCAAATTGATGCGCAGGCACAAAAATTAACGCAGCATTTATTAAGTGCTAACGGATTTGGCAAGCAAGATGCTACAGTGTCTACTTCACTTACGTCCGCAGAGATGGACGCTGCTGTATCAGTACTTCTAACACAGGCAGATACCGTTTGGGGAGGATTTGGCGGCGCCCCTAAATTTCCACAAACAGCATCGATACGTTTTTTATTGAGGTATCATTATTTTAATCCTTCACATAAAGCCTCATTAGAACATGCTTTAGTTTGTTTGGATAAAATGATTGCAGGGGGCATTTATGATCAGTTGGGTGGCGGGTTTTCGAGATATAGTACCGATGTGCAGTGGCTTGCTCCACACTTCGAAAAAATGCTATACGACAACGCGCTATTAGTAACCACTTTAGCAGAAGCCTATCAAATAACAAAGAAAGCATCCTATCAAATTGCGATTGCTGAAACGCTTGCGTTCATTGAAAGAGAGATGATGGATAGTGACGGCGGTTTTTATAGTGCACTTGATGCAGATAGTGAAGGGGTTGAAGGGAAATTTTATACATGGTCTGCATCAGAAATACATGCATTGCTGCAAAATGATGCTTCCATATTTATGGCATATTATGGTGTAACAGAAAATGGAAATTGGGAACACACCAATATTTTACATATACCACAATCTGCTGCTATTGTAGCGCAAAGCTTTGGTATCAGCGAAGTGGAGCTCTTGCAAATAATCAAAAATTGCAATACTGTTTTGATGCAGGTGCGTAGTAAAAGAATACGTCCTCAAACAGATGACAAACAATTACTTGGTTGGAATGCGCTCATGAATACCGCTTTTAGTAAAGCCTACGCAGCTACTGGGAATAAAAATTATTTAATACGTGCACAACAAAATATGGCGCATGTATTTGAATGTTTTAAAGATTCAAAAAATAATGGTTGGTTTCATACATATAAAAATGGAACTGCAAAAACCCCTGCTTTTTTAGATGATTATGCCTATTTAATTGAAGCCTTAATTCAGTTACAAACTGTATCTGGCGACTTTTATTGGCTCGAAAAAGCTGGGGAAATTACAGATTATGTGATTGCTCATTTTATTGAGCCGGAAACTGGATTTTTCTTTTACACCCATGACGCCCAAACAGATGTAATTCTTAGAAAAAAAGAAGTTTATGATGGTGCTACTCCAAGCGGCAATGCCGTAATGGCCGGAAATTTGCTTCATTTAGGTGTCGTATACGGCAAAGACAAGTATTTGTCCCTATCAAAGCAAACCTGTTTGTCGCTCCTACCAGCCATAACCAAACACCCGGGTTCTTTTGGGGTTTGGGCGGCTGTGGTATTAAATCAACTGGTTGGAACAAGGGAGTTGACCCTTATCGGACCAGGTGTTTTGCCCTATTTAGCCGCCGCAAGCTCTCTATTCAGACCCAATTTAATCTTAAATATTTCTGAAAATCGGTTAACGACTATTCAAGCAATAAACGATAAAATAATTGATAATCAAGAAGTTACGTTTCAAATCTGTGAAAATTATGCCTGCCAATTGCACACCTTAACTGATTTTGACAGTTTTTTAGCAATTGTGTAACAGGTAATCAGCTATTTTGCATTTCGGTTTTAGCCATTCCCCTTGGCAAAACAGGGATAACATTAAAAAAATAACTACTGAATAGAATTTTACCCTGGATCATTAATTTATTGGTTTTTAAGCGCTAAAACTCAGGTTTCTGACGTTTCAAAACTTATATTTGTCACTGTTATAAATCACACAGATCAGATGAAAGGATATTTAACTACAATTACCTTGGCGTTTTTTACGTTGAGTTTAACTTCTTGCTTCTTTGGAAAAAACAAAGGGAAGGGGCTGCCTGATGATGGGCAGTTGCATGGCGTTGCTCCTGCTGCCAAGCAAAGTATGTTAACACCAAAGACCATGGTATACGTTCCGCCTGGAACTTTTCACATGGGTCCAAGTGATGAAGACGTTAGTTTTAATTACAGCAATCGTAATAGAAATGTGTCTATCCCTGGATTTTGGATGGACGCTACCGAAATTACCAACAACCAATATCGTCAGTTCGTAAACTGGGTGCGTGATTCACTTGCTTACAAAGTAACTTCAGGTGTTGGTTTAAACAATCCTTCAGATACCACTGCAGTAAACTGGAAAAAAGTGGCGTTGTACAAATATGACAACAAGCAACTAGGTACATTAAATGGTCTTACTTACGAAAATGCATTAACTAGAAAATTAGCGATTGATCCGGACAGCTTAATTTACAGGGTTCGTTATTTTGATTTACCTGCAGCTGCAAAAATCAATAAAAATGATCCTACTCAAAAAGGCCGTGATCAAATTGTTAGCTACGCAGTTCCAGTATATCCAGACACACTTGTTTGGATTAGAGATTTCTCCTATTCATACAATGAGCCGTTAACAAAAAGATATTATGCGCACCCTGCTTATGGCAACTATCCTGTAGTTGGCGTTACTTGGAAACAATCCGTTGCTTTTTGTCATTGGAGAACGCATATTCAAAATGCAGATTTTGAAAAAAAGAAAATTGCCGTGGATGGTGATTTTAGATTGCCTAACGAAGCAGAATGGGAATACGCAGCTAGAGGAGGTCGTACCAGTACGATGTTCCCTTGGGGTTCTCCTTATTTAAGAAATAAAAAAGGTTGTTTGCTTGCGAACTTTAAACCAGGTAGAGGTAACTATCCAGAAGATGGTGGATTTTACACGGTTAAAGCAACAGCATACTGGCCAAACGATTTTGGTTTATACAATATGTCCGGAAACGTTGCAGAATGGACGGCTTCTTATTTCTATGAAGGCTCATACAATTTTATGTCTGACTTAAGTCCGGATGTTAGAATTGAAGCTGACGAAAATGACCCTCCGCGCATGAAACGTAAAGTAGTAAGAGGCGGTAGCTGGAAAGACGTTGGTAACGCTTTACAAGTAAGTGCTCGTGCTTATGAATACCAAGACACTGCAAAATCTTATATCGGATTTAGAACCGTTATTGATTTAGCACCAAGAACAAAAAGATAATTATCAAATAAAAATTAATCTCAACTTTTTAATTTATAAAACTCTAATTCATGTCAGCTCAACAAGAAAAAATCTTTGGTTTACCTGCTCAGCAAACAATGCGACTTGTAAATATCTTCGTGTGTACCGGTGCATCTGTTGTAATTTTTGGTGCAATGGCAAAAATCCTTCACTTGTCATGGGCTGATTGGGCGCTTAAAATTGGTTTAACAACAGAAGCAGTTATCTTTTTGATCTATGCTATTTTACCTCCAGAAGGACATGGTCCTGCAGGTGGCGGTGCTGGTGCAGATCTTCCATCTACTGTAGTTGCTGATGTAACAAAAAGATTTGATGAATTATTTGCGAATGCGGGTTTAACACAAGAAAATTTATCTAAGCTTAGCACAAGCTTTCAAAAATTAGGCACTACCGTAGATCAAATTGGTCAAATTGGTGATGTTGTAAAATCTACTTCAGATTTTTCTGCTAAAACAAATGAAGCTGCAGTTGCATTAGGTTCAATTAAAGATGCTGCTACTAAAGCAACAGATTCTTTAAGCAGTATTTCTTTGGCATCAGATAGTACCAACGAATACCACAAACAAGTACAAGGCTTGGCTAAAAATTTAGGTTCATTAAATACCATTTATGAACTTGAATTACAAGAAAGCAATAATCATTTAAAAGCATTAAATCAGTTCTATGGTAAATTAGCGCAAGCTTCTGAAGCAATGAACGGAACTGCAGAAGATGCATTAAAAGCAAAAGAACAAATCGGTGCCCTTGCTAATAATTTGGGTAAATTAAATCAAGTATACGGTAATATGTTAACTGCTATGCAGGGTAGATAGTAACCATTCAAGATTTAACACTTATTATTAAAAAAAAGATTACCTAAATAGTACAATATGTCACTACCTAAGGAACCGCGGCAGAAAATGATTAACATGATGTACCTAGTGCTTACTGCACTATTGGCACTGAATGTTTCTGCCGAAATTTTAAATGCATTTAAAACAGTAGATCGCAGTTTGATGATTGCGAGCGGTGTTGCTGAGCAAAAGAATGTTGAAATTTTCAAATCTTTTAAAGCAAAATTAGAAGATCCAACCACTAGAGAAAAGGCGGCCATTTGGGAGCCTAAAGCACAGCAAGCAAAAAAAATATCTGACGAATTATACAATTACATCGAAGAACTTAAAGCCGAACTAAAAAAAGAGTCTGGTCTTAAAACAGTAGATGGTAAAGAAGAATATAAAGAAGATGATTTGGATGCAGCTACACGTTTACTAGTGGAAGAAGCACCCAACGGAAAAGGAAAAGGTAAAGAGCTTTTTGAAAAATTAAAAGTCTACAAAGAACAGTTATTAGCTATTGATCCAGAAATGAAAAAGGAAATCGAAGTGGGTTTACCACTTGATTTAACCATTCCTCCTACTTCAAGTGAAGCAGGAAAAAACAACTGGTCATACGCATATTTTCATATGACACCAACCATTGCGGCACTTACCATTATGAGTAAGTTTCAAAATGACGTTAGAAACTCTGAGTCAAAAGCAGTAGAGTTTTGTCATAAGCAAATTGGTCAAGTAGAAATTATTTACGATCAGTTCCAAGCATTTGCTGGAACCAATACACAATATTTAATGCCAGGAGAAGAGCTTGTTATCACTGCTGGTATTGGCGCATTTAGTAAAGCTGCACAACCTTCTATTTCTATTGACGGAGCTAGCGTACCACTAAACGCAGAAGGTACTGCAGAGTATAAAACACGTGTAGGTGCTTCTGGCGCAGGCATTAAGCATGTTAGAATATCATATGCAAAACCTGATGGCACAACGGCTGTGGTTGAAAAAGAAATTAAATACACGGTGGGTATTCCTGCTGGTTTAACAGTTTCTACAGACAAAACACGTGTGTTTTATAAAGGTTTAGAAAATCCATTGAGTGTAACTGGCGGCGGTGGTGATGAAAAAGTTTCTGTGTCTATTGAAGGAGCTGGTGCTTCTTTAAGAAAAGCAGGACCTGGTCAATACATTGTTACTTGTACGCAATTAGGAACAGTAAACGTGGTTGCCAATGATGGTAAAAACGTACAACGTATCGCCATTCCTGTTAAGCGTGTACCAGATCCAATTGTTGTAGTTGGTGGAAGTGCTGGTGGAGCAATGCCTGCAAACGTATTTCGTGTACAAAGCGGTGCTATTGCAGAATTAAGAGATTTCGTATTTGAAGGCGTTGCTTATAAAGTAATTTCTTTCATGCTTATTTGTACAGGTAAAGGTTTTGACGAACCTGAATTTGCAGAAGTGAACAGTGCTTCTTTTAAAGACGCAGCTGCACAAGCATTAATCAGAAGATGTCAAGCTGGAAGTACCGTTACAATTGGAGAAATAAAAGTGTTGGAGCCAGGTGGCGGCACTAGAAAATTAGATCAAAACATTACGTTCATATTGCAATAAAGCAGGTTACTATGAAAAAAGTATTTATCATTGGTTTAGCTATTTGTTCCCTTAGTGTTGGCGCTTTTGCTCAAGGCTTTGGTAATTTAAAAGGCAAAAAAACGGCTTCCCCTGTAGACACTACTAAAAAAGCGGGAACGCCAGCTGCTACGCCTGCAGGAACCCCTGTTGCAGCGCCTACCAACAGTAATGTTGCGGCACCTAAGCCAATTAAAACGGTTGATACCACTATCGTTGGTGGATTTGGTGAAGTGGTTCCAAAAAGTTTACGCAATGAAACCCTTGCCGATCGTAAAGCAAACCGTTCTAAAAATCCATTGGAATATGAATTTTTAAGAGAAGATGATTGGTTGTATTCAGAATTTATTTGGCGTGAAATTGATGCCAGAGAAAAAATGAATCAGTCATTTATTTATCCAGGTAAAGACAATACTGGAGACCAACGTTTCTTTTCTATCTTATTAAGTGCGATTCAAAATGATAGTGTTGCAGCATTTTCGGCTGAAGGTGGTGATGACCGTTTTACCAAGCAATTGGCTTACGACGATATCACTAAAATGATGAAAGGGAAGCTTGATACCATTTTAGTTCAAAATGCTAATTTTCCAAACGTGTATGACACAACTGTAATTTTTGATACCAAGTTTGCTCCTAATCCTGATTCTATTTATACTTTCCGTTTAAAAGAGCAGTGGATTGTTGACAAAGAAGCGAGTAGACTTTTTTGCAGAATTATTGGAATTGCGCCAGTTGCAAAAATCATGATCAACAACAAGCCTACCACTAAAACATTGTTTTGGGTATACTATCCTGATTTACGCAAAACACTTAATAAGTACATGGTATATAATCCAAAAAACTATGCAGGACGTATGACCTGGGAAGAACTTTTTGAAAGTCGTTTCTTCTCTAGTTATATTGTAAAATCTAGCAACAACAATCCTAACGATAAATTCTTAAGTCAAATGATTAAGAATCCACTCTTTAGATTGTTGGAAGGTGAAAATATTAAAGAAAGAATTTTCAATTACGAGCAAGACTTATGGTCTTACTAAACGTGATATCTAATTATAAAAAAAGGGACTTTTGTAAAGTCCCTTTTTTTATGCAGTGGTTGTAAAATGGTGTACTAATGTTTCTGCTTTTTTTGCGCCAACTACATCGGCTAAATCCTTATAGGACGCCTTTTTAATATTGTTAACCGATTTGAAATGATTGAGTAGTATTTCTCTAGTAGCAGGACCAATGCCTTCGATGTTTTCGAGTGCTGTTGTAAATGTGCCTTTGGATCTTTTGTTTCTATGAAAGGTAATGCCAAAACGGTGCACTTCATCTCTAATACCTCTTAGTAGTTTTAAACTATCACTATCCCAGGGTAATTTCAAAGACTGGCTATCACCTGCAAAAAATATTTCTTCTTCATTTTTAGCAAGGCCTACAAGTGTTGTGCTACCGGTAAGGCCTAGTGCTTCTATACTTTCTAGTGCGGCACTTAACTGCCCTTTTCCGCCATCAATTACAATCAGCTGTGGCATTGGGTCTCCGGCTTCTTGTACCCGCTTGTACCTTCTGTACACCACTTCTTTCATGGTGGCAAAATCGTTGATGCCTTCTACGGTTTTTACATTAAAATGGCGATAGTCTTTTTTACTTGGCACGCCATCTTTAAAACATACCATGGCGGATACCGGGAAGCTACCTTGAAAATTTGAATTATCAAAACACTCGATATGCGTTGGCGTTTCTTGCAAGTGCAAATAGGACTGAAGTTCGGTTAGTACTAATTTTTTTTCTGATCCTGTTTTGCCGTCAAGTTGTAATATTTTTTTAAGTTGTAATTCTCTAGAAAAATACGTGACATTTTTAATGGACAGATCCAATAGCTTTTTTTTGTCGCCAAGTTTTGGAACCGTGATCGTTATATTTTTATCAAAATATTCGATGGGATAGGGGACTATGATTTCGGTGCTTAAACTATTGAAATCAGATCTAAGTCTTTCAATTGCAAAGCAAAGCAGCTCATCTTCTGGCTCATCTAATTTTCCTTCTAATGGAACCGTATGTGTTTGTATAATGCTTCCATTTTGCACCATCAAATAATTGACATACGCTAATTTTCCGTCTTTTATAATTGAAAATACATCCAGGTTAGAAAAATGCTTACCTACCACTACCGATTTTTCTTGGTAGGTAAGTAAGAGATCCATTTTATATTTTAGTTGTGCTGCTTTTTCAAAATCAAGCGCCTCCGCATGAGCCTGCATTTCTTTTTTTAAATGGGTCATGAGCTGATTCATATTACCCTTTAGCATATTTTTTAACTGATCTAAGCTTTCTAGATATGCTTCCTCTGTTTGTAATCCAACACAAGGTGCTAGGCAGTTGCCTAGGTGGTATTCTAAACAAGTTTTAAATTTATTTTTTTCAATATTCTCTTTGCTTAAATTGAGTTTACAGGTACGCAGTGGAATAAATTGTTTAACAAAACTTAATACTTCTCTAATCGTTCCCTTAGAAGTAAATGGGCCTAAGTAAGTAGAGCCGTCGTTGTATTTTTTCCATGTCAAAAAAACCCTTGGGAAACGTTCGTTTTTGATAACCAAGTAAGGGTAGCCTTTATCGTCTTTTAATAAAATATTGTAACGAGGCTTATACTGTTTGATGAGTGAGTTCTCGAGCAAAAGAGCATCTTGCTCCGAATCAACAATCGTAAATTCGATACGATCTATTTTCTGGACGAGCTCAATGGTTTTAAAACTATTTTGATTTTTTGTAAAATAGGAAGCAATTCTTTTTTTTAAGCACTTGGCCTTACCTACATATATGAGTATGCCACCGGCATCATAGTATTTATAGATACCTGGATCTACGGGTAGTTTGTGGGCGATTTGTTGGTACTGCTCTTGAGTCATTTATGGAAGTATAACGCGAACAGCCATTGTTTTGTTGAGGGATAAACCTGCTTTTGTTTCTTTGCTAGTGGATTTACTAAAACCCTCATTTGTTTTCCAGCTCAATTGTTCTGTAACTGTTGTGTCTGCAACGAGGTATTGTTTTCTTATAAATATTCTTTTAATAAGGGATGTTTGTTCATCCATTAAAATATCAATATTTCTTACAGGCACAAGTGTATTCAGGGGTGTATAATTGATATTAAAACTTGCGGTACCCGCGTCTCTAAATACCGATTCTTTATAATTCTTTTTTTGAATGCTGTCACTGATATCTGCTGCTACAAATGAGTGAACAAGTTCTTGTATGGCTGCAGATGTTACCAGGATGCTATCTTTTTTTGTTCCTTCTGTTGTTACAAGGCGATACGTAGCTTTTGCGCTATCAAAATGCTTTAATTGCCCCGAAAAATAAGTAGCAATAGGATAAAAGCTAGTAGTATCAGGCGTTGTAGCGTTATTGGTTGAGGGTGCTTTACTGTTGTTACAAGCGGTTATCATCACGCAAATAAAGCATGTAATGAAGATTGATTTCATGCTGTAAAATTACTTAAACTGTTTGCTCCAACCTATTCGGAAGCCGTAATCAATTAAATTTTCTTTAATTGGATAAGGGTTGTTGTACGTAGGAAGTGTTTGGTACCTGATTTGAGGACCTAGCTGCCAAGTTGTATTTCCTTTTTGATAGCTAAACTGAACACCTACACTTGTGTTAATGTTCCATTTGCGTACATAGTCGTTACCTGCTGCATAATTTGCATAATCGGTAGAGAGCAAGTAAACGTTTTTATTGATATTGTATGTAGGTTGAATAGACGCTTGTGTATGAATACCAAATTTCTTGAATTTCAGGAGTTGATAGTCAAGTCCAATGGGTAAAGCAACTTGGTATACTTTATTGTCAAGTTGTGCAGTTCTAAAGCCAGTATTGTTACTATAACTAGACATTACAGAAACGGTTTGAACCCTACTTCCATTTAGTAATGAAAGGGTAGCGGTATTTGCTGCAGATTCGTAGGTTTCAATTTGATATTGTCTAATATTAAGTTGAAAACCTGTTTTAAATTGTAGCTTGTTTGTAAGCTGGTAGCTAAGTGCAAAACCAAGTTCCAATCCAACCGAAGGTCTGTGTCTTACAGCCTGGTTAAATGTTGGTGCTTGCATAGTTGGTGATGCAAGTGGTATAGCAATCAAAGAAGGTTGAATGAGTTCTTTAACCTTCTGATCACTGAGTTCTCTAAAGCTAGCAGAAGGTGTTGCGTAAAACTGCACGCTATATTTTTTCTTTTTTTGAAGTTTTGCAGATGCAGTAATATTTGAAATATCACTGTTTACTTGTTGTTGAATAATGGCCGGTAATAACGAGATGTTTTTAGTTTCTTTAACTGTAGCGTCCATTGAAATACCGTTTGCTGGTTGGATGCCAGCTATTTCAATTTCTGTTTCCGTAATTGGTTGTTCGATGTTAGTAATACTTGTATCAATAATTTCCTTTTGTGGAGTTGCAGCTACTGCTTTTACTTGCTGCGCACTACTATTTTCTTTTGTATTTCTTGAAACAATAAATTGAGTACTAGATTGGTAGGTTGTAAAAGGTTTTTCTTGATTGCTTACACGCCTAACAATTTTAGCGGGTGTAGGCACATAAGATAGAGACGCTGTTTTTTGTGTTCCAATAAAAGTCGAAATGGTAAGTGCCGAAAGTACCGTCAACGCAATGATAGTAAGGGCTGGCCATGAGCGCTTACCTTGCACTTCTGAACGTATGTTATTCCAAACACGACCAGAAGGGTACATCTTGTGTTCGTTTACTTCGTCCAGTAAAAACTCCTCAAATGCATCTAGTTCATTCCTCTTTTCCATATCTACCTAGTTCGCAAACTTATTTTTGTATCACCGACAACAACTCAAAATTCTCTTTGGGTGCTTCAATAATTCTTTTCTTAATTAATATATTTGAAAGCATGGCTTTTGCTCTTGTATACTGGCTTCTGCTGGTGCTTTCTTCGATATCAAGGAGGGTGCCAATTTCTCTATGACTATACCCTTCAATGGCAAATAAATTGAGTACTGTTTTATAGCCAATAGGTAAAAGTCTAATACACTCTACCACTTGTTTTGATTGCATAATGGATGCAATCGATTCTTCTTTAACCGCTATGTTTTCTGCAATGGTTATGTCTAAACTCTCAGCAAACTTTTTATACTTCTTTAAAAAATTAATACTGGTATGAACCATAATACGTCTAATCCATCCTTCAAAAGATCCTTTATTTTGAAACGTATGTATTTGTGTAAA